>JAOAHW010000108.1 GCA_026415015.1 Syntrophorhabdaceae bacterium | reverse complement strand
CCAGAGACAGTAGATGCCTATTTAATGCGTTCTCAGTCTTTAAAAAAGATAGGTAAAACTGAAGAGGCAGAAAAAGACACGAAAAAGGCAGTTCAGATTAGCAAAAGAAAAGTGGATAAGTTTGAATGATATTATAATTGAGGGTATGCCCCGAACATCTGTTCGGGGCATATAAGGGGGGTACTATGTTTTGCGCGATAACCTAGGAGGAGTTATCGAACGGGGTTATAGGCAGTTTGTGTAGCAAAGGTAGAGAAGAAGTTTTTAGTAAATTCCCTATTGGGAGCAGGTGTTATATAGGTAAGAATAAAGAGTGTAACAAAACCACCTACCATGGCCCAGAAGGCAGGTAGCATCCCAAAGAGCATTGACTTTGGGACAATCCCCAGTGGAAGGGCTATAGATAAAAACTGGGAGACAATGATTGAACCCAAGACCGCAATCTTTCCGCACCGCTTCCAGTAAAGGGCTGCTACAACAGGGAAAAACATGCATGCAAAACCACCAAAGCTCCACTCAATTATATTTATAATACCTTTAGGCTGGATAAGTGCACCAACAAAGGCTATAACAGCAAAGAATATAACTAAGGCCCTGCCTATTATGGCATCATTCTGTTTTAGTGAACCACCTTTTCTAACAGGGATTATTATGTCTTTTAAAAAGATCTGACCAATTGCTATAAGCTGACTGTCAAGGGTAGACATGAGGGCTGAGAATATGGCTGCACCAAGAAGTCCAGCTATCCATGCAGGGGCATATTTTGCAAGGAGCATGGGTAGAATACCATCAGAGGCTGCACCTTTGAGCCCAGGGATAGGTATGCGTCCCCACATGCCTGCATATGCCATAAGCACAAATATCAATAATCCAGCAATGGGATATATAAGGACTGTTTTCTTGAGTTCTGAGGGTTTTTTTCCTGTTAAAAGCCTGCTGTATACATTGGGAAAAACAGGCACAGCCAGAGACACTATTATCCCATAACTAAAGAACCTCTGCCAGGACATATTAGACCTGTTTAAAAGTTCAGGATATTTATCTGCAATAGTCTGTGTTGCGAATCCAAAACCACCAAGAGAATAGGCTATGACAAAGAATATTACAATGCCACCTATGAGGAATATAGATGTCTGGAGTGCATTAACCCATGCTGCACCACGCATGCCACCGAGGAACACATAAAAGCACACAACAAGGGTTACAACAAGGGCACCAGCCCAGTATGGAATCAATCCATTTGTGAGACCATAGACTGTCCTGCCACCGCCAATGACACCTACCATTAGATATGGAATCAGATAGAAGAGCAAAAAGATTGCAGAGATATACTGGAGACCTTTGCTTTCCCATCTTTTCCCCAAGAGTTCTGAAATTGTAACTATATCGTACTTTTTACCGAGTAACCAGCTTCTATTCCCTATTGTGTAGAATAATAGAGGTGAAAGCCATGCCCACGCAGTTCCAAAGTATGCCCATGTTATCCAACCAACATGGTATGAGGTACCTGGAACCCCTATTAAGGTCACTGCAGATATATTGGCACCGAATACTGCACTGAAGAGTATAAAGAACTTAAATTCCCTGCTTGCCATGAGATAATCTGATGCACTTGCCCCGCTTCTGTAACTCCTTATGCCAAGGATAATACATCCCAACATATACAAACCAATAATTGATATTATCTGTATTGTCTGACTATTCATCTTTGCCTCCCTACCTTATACTTCGTCTGGGTCTTTATCCCATAATGAATAACAAATATAGGATACGAGGCCAAACCCTGCAATCCATATGAGAAACTGATATATCATGGGAATAGTTATCCAACCAAAGACAAGGGGATATATCTTTTTTCCCCACCACCAAAGATCAACCCTAATTATCAGAAGTATGGCTGCACAAATGTAGACCAAAATCTCTTTCCAGTGCTTACTCATAATAATCCCTCCTTTTTTTAATCTATGATTTTATAATCGCCTTTTTTACTCAGCTTTTCTCTATTCTGAACAAGCCATTTATACTGTGGAAGTCTCTCAACAGTCATATTCAAAAGTTCATTTAGAGCCTCATTATCAGTATAACCTTTTTCAGTTATGAATTGCGATTCTACCATTTGCTTACCCCCTTTATTTTTTTATTTTCTCAACTTAAAGCGCTGAATCTTCCCTGTTGCTGTCTTTGGAAGTTCTTCCACCATATATACATCCCTTAACCATTTGTATTTGGGCAATCTCTCGCTTACAAACTGTAGTATCTCTTCAGTTAAGGAGTCTTTTTCAGAACGGTCTTTGAAATCTTCGTTAAGGGATACATAACCAAAGGCCTTTACCAGTCCTTCAACCTCGTGTCCTACCACTGCTGCCTCACTTACTGCAGGATGCTGGACAAGGACATTCTCTATCTCTACAGGAGACACCCATATACCACCCACCTTCAGCATATCATCGCCTCTGCCCTGATAGACAAAATAGCCATCGATAGTAGAATACATATCCCCTGTTTTAAACCATCCCCCTTCAAGGAATTTCTCCTGATTGTCCTTTGGTCTATTCCAGTATCCCTTTGTTACACTCTCACCACGGATTATAAGATGTCCCGCCTCCCCTTCTGGCATTTCATTACCATCTTCATCTATTACCTTTGCCTCATAACCAGGTACAACCCTTCCTGAAGCCCCTGGTCTTATATCACCTTTTCTATTGGAGATGAATATATGGAGTGCCTCTGTGGAACCTATACCGTCCAGTATCTCAAGGCCTGTTTTCTCTTTCCATTTCTTAAATATCTCTGGTGGTAATGCCTCGCCTGCTGATACACAGATTCTTACTGATTTAAATGGATTCTCTTCAGAATCACCCATCCTCTTAAGAACTGAGTTATATTGAGTGGGGACGCCAAAAAATACTGTAGGTTTGAAGGTCTTGACTGTATCAATGACGTTTTCAGGGCTTGGTGGCTGAGATAATAGCACAACAGATGCGCCATGTCTCAATGGAAATGCAAGGCCATTGCCAAGGCCATAGGCAAAAAACAGTTTACTCACTGAAAAACATATATCATCCTGGGTTAGACCCAAAACTGACAGGGCATAGTTGTCTGCTGAGTGGGCCATATCAATGTGTCTGTGAGGGACTCCCTTTGGTTTTCCTGTACTGCCTGAACTGTAAAGCCAGAATGCTATATCTTCCTTTTTGGAGGGATATGTCTTAGCCTCACTCGATGCCTTCTGGAGATAGTATGGTAGGAAATCATCGGCATATAATTTATAGCAGAGATGATTAATCTTTGCCTTCGCAGCCTTGCTGTTTTTATCTGTTACAAGCACCCTTGCCTCGCTATCAGATAAGAGGTATTCATAATCCTCTTCATTAAGCATGGTGTTCACAGGGACTGGCCATGCCCCGTACTTTATGCTACCTAAGAATGCATAAAAAAACATAGGGGTGTCAGAGAGGTGTATCATTACCCTCTCTTTTGGCGATATGTTCAGCTCAGCAAGGATATTTGCAAACTTATTCACATTCTCAAGGAGTTCACCATATGTCACCCTTTTATTCCCGCAATAGATTGCCACCTTATCCTTGCGATATTTTGCGTTCTTTTCAAGGAGTTCAGAAGCTATATTGAAGACTTCAGTTTTATTTTCCATTTTTTCCTCCTAAATAATTTTTTAAATGCTATCTTATATTAATCAAAAAGCATGCCATACTTTTAAAAACAAAATTATGTTCTTATTTCCATATGTTAGATAAAATTGAATTTCAACAAAAGGTGATAGAAGACTTTAAAAAATTAAAAATTTTTTAAAAATTTTTAAAAATTAAAAAAGTTTTTGATGATTGGAAATTAATGAACTGATTACTGACGGGGTTTGGATTGTATGCCAAAATATTTCATCTTTTTATTTAAAGTGGGTCTTGATATACCAAGGACCTCACATGCCTGTCCATAATGCCATTTGACCTCATTTAGTACCCTTAAAATCCTGTCTCTTTCTGTCTCTTCATCATATATACCTTTTTTATAACCCTCTATAGATTTTGTTGGTTCTGCACTGTTAAAGTTTTTTAAAAGAGATTCAACCACATTATCAAGAATAGTATCTCCTTTTGTCTGGATTGCAGATTTTGTAAGGACATTCTCGAGTTCTCTTATATTGCCAGGCCAGGGATAAACAACCAGTCTCTCCATTGCCTTTTCTTCTACATGTTTTATTTTATTGTCTATCTCTGCATTTATCTTCTTGATAAGATACTTTACAATAAGGGGTATATCCTCTTTTCTTTCTCTAAGGGGTGGCATCTTTATAGTAGCCACGCTTAATCTATAATATAGATCCTCACGGAATTTGCCTTGTTTCACTAAATTTAAAAGGTCTCTATTTGTTGCTGCAATTATCCTTGCATTCAATTTTATGGTCTTTGAACCGCCCACATGCTGAAACTCCCTTTCCTGCAGGACCCTCAATAGTTTTGCCTGTAATTCAATGGGTAGCTCTCCTATCTCGTCGAGAAATACAGTGCCGTCTTCTGCAATCTCAAGTAGCCCTTTTTTTGAGAATATGGCACCAGTAAAGGCCCCTTTTTCATGACCAAACAGTTCGCTCTCCAGTAGATTTTCCACAATGGCAGAGCAGTTTATGGCAACAAAAGGTTTATCTTTATAAGAACTGAAAAAATGGATTGCCTTGGCCACTAATTCCTTTCCTGTCCCTGTCTCACCTTCTATGAGGACATTGACCCTGTTTGTAGAGAGGATCCCAATGGTCTTGAATATCTCATTCATCTCTTTGGTTTTGCCTATTATCTCATTTTTTTGGAACTCCCTCTCTGTAATTGTTGAGACATGCCCTGTTTTTTGTTTGATCTTTATTATATCCTTTGCTTTTTCAATGGCTTGTTCTAATTCATCTACATCTATAGGTTTTGGGATATACTCAAAGGCACCAAGCCTTACAGCCTTAATGGTTGTAGACATATCATGGAATGCAGTAATCATTATAATGTAAGGAGAATCTTCCTGTTTTTTTAAGGTTTCAAGTATTGTAAGACCGTCTATATCAGGCAATCTCACATCGAGTATTACTATATCAGGAGAGAAGGAATGGATCTTTTCAAGGCATTCTTTGCCATTTTTTGCGCATTCAATGCCATAACCCTTATTAGAGAGATAGCCTTCTAATAGTTCGAGAGAGGTGGGCTCATCATCAACTATCAGAATCCTTGGTTTTATCATCGTCTAATCTCTTTAATCTTCTTAATGGTCTTTGAAGACAGCGGGAGAGTAATAATAAAGCACATACCCCCATTTTTTTCTGGTGATGCATCAATTGTTCCTTTATGTGCCTCGATTACCCTTTTTGCATTTGCAAGACCAAGACCAGTCCCCTTTGGTTTTTTACTAAAATAAGGGTCAAATATATACGGCAGGTCCTCTTTATCTATACCACATCCATTATCCTTTATGGAGATTCTTACAGCCTTTTTTCTCTTCATCTCCTTTATAGATATCCATATCTTACCTTGAAAATCCACAGCATCGATAGAGTTTAATAACAGATTTATTATTGCCTGCTCCATTTTCTCCTGGTCAACTATCAGGGTAGGTAGGTTTTTATCAAAAAATTTTCTTACTACAATTTCTTTCTCCTTGATTCTTCCTTCCATCACCTCAAGGCAATTATCTATCAGTTTATTTAGATCGCTTTCTTTATATTCAAGCTTCATGGGCTTAGCAAAGTCAAGCATCTCTGTTACTATCTTATCGAGCCTTAGAATCTGCTGAGAAAGAATCTCTAATCTCCTTTGGTCTGTTCCCTGAAAATCACTATTTTTTAATACCATCTGGATGCTCATCTTCGCTGAAGATAAAGGATTTCTTATCTCATGGGCAAGAGAAGTGGTTAAGTGACCTATCCGTGCAAGACTCTCTGCCTCACGCATCCTCTTTTCCATCTCGACCCTTTCAGTAATATCACGGCATATACCTATGGCAGCAATCTTGCCTTCATAGTTTGTAAGGGTAACAGTATTCTCAGTGGGCAATGAATCACCTTTTTTTGTAAGACGAAAATAGACATACTGCTGTTTTGAAATCCCTTTTGTAATCCTATCATTGTAAATCTCTTTTATCTCTTCAAGCGATTGGGGAGAGACAAAATCAGTATATCTCCTTCCTATTGCCTCTTTTTTTGTATATCCATGCATCTTACAGAATGCCTTGTTTGCATAAACTATTATCCCATCCTGATTTACAAAATACCCATCCCTTATTTTTTCTACAAGCATCCTGTATTTTTTCTCTGACTCTGCAAGTTGTTTTGTCCTTTCTGCCACTTTTTTTTCTAATGTTTTTGCATACTGTCTTATTTCAGCCTCATGCAATGCCTGATAATAATCGCTGAACCTGTGTATTGTATGGGCCAATATTTCATTTACTTTTCGGATTATAGAGCAAACATCTTTTTTTTCACATTCCTTATCTAAAAGGTCAACTAATATTGCCCTGTATAGTTCAAAGGCCTTCTGTATCTCTGTCAATGAAAAACCTGAACGAGACCTCAGATGTGCTATCCATTGGATGGTATTATCTAAAGGTGAATAATTGTTTTTTATCAGGGCCTCAAAGTTTGCATCTGTGACACGGGTGATTGTTTTATATAGATTCTCTATAGGTAGGGCAGAGTACTTGGGACTGACTTCATTCTTGAGTCTTTTAACCCATATATCAATGATGGCATTTCTGTTTTTTTTAAGTAAATCAGCTAGTGGCATTATTGTAGACCTAAAAAATTTTTTATGAACACTTAGTATGTATTTTTTTGGCTTATATAATATCATATCAGCGAATAATAGTATTAATTAATACCATCAGCCGCCAATATTTCTAAGACTCCTCTGACATTTCTTTATTTGACCTAATTCGTATTTTCTGTTGGGTTTTTCCTTTACAGCACCCTTTATAAAAGATTTTATGTCCTCATCGCTTACATCTCCTCTTAATAGCTTTTTTACATCATATTTCATATCTGAGAAGAGACAAGGCATTATATTGCCATCAGATGTAAGCCTTATCCTATTACACTCAGAACAGATATGGGTTGAAACAGGGCTAATAAACCCTATCTCACCCTTGCCACCTTTGAGCCTGAACATCTTTGCAGGCCCTTTGTGGGTGTTTATTGAAGGCTCTAACTCATAGACAGCCCTTATTATATCCTCTGCTTCTTTGGAGCTGACAATCTTCGATGCCCCCCACAATTCTGGGTCACCAAAGGGCATAAATTCAATAAACCTCACATGGATAGACCATTTCATAGCAAGGGATGCAAAGTCCAATATCTCGTCATCATTGAATCCCCTTATAATTACTGTATTGATCTTGATAGGGTGCAAACCTTCCTGTATAGACCTCTCAATACCTTCAAACACCCTGCCTATTGCATCGACCCCTGTGATGTATTCGTATCTGTGTCTTTTTAGGGAATCGAGGCTTATATTCACCCTCTTAAGCCCTGACTCCTTTAACTCAATAATCTTCTCTGATAGGAATACACCGTTGGTTGTCAATGCTATATCATCTATGCCATCAATTTTGCTTATCTCTCCAAGAAGATATGATATGCCTTTTCTTATAAGGGGTTCACCACCTGTCAGCCTTACCTTTTTAAATCCGAGTTCTGCGCAAAGCCTGACAAACCTTATAATCTCTTCATATCTCAGTATCTCATCATGGGTGTTGAATTTTAAGTTTTCATTGACACAGTATCGGCATCTCAGATTGCATCTGTCTGTGATGGAGATACGCAAGTAATTTATGACCCTGTTAAAATTATCTACAAGCATAACAAAAATAGACTATAGACTATAGACCATAGACCATAGACTACAGACTTGAAAATATGTTTATCATTGAATTCCCTACACAACCGCAAAAACAAAATCTTTTATACTAATGTTAACCTCACCGTGATTATATCATTTAATTACCTTATAGCCCTCTTTTTCTATGGCAGCCTCAATCTCTTTAAGGTTAGCCTTTGATTCATCATATACAATATATGCACTGCCTATGGAGACATCAATCTTCTCCACGCCTTTAACACTTGTTATTGCCTTTCCAACACTGGCAACACAGTGCTGACATGACATACCAGCTATCTTTATTGTTGCCTCAGCCATATAAATACATCCCCTTTTTTAATCTATCTCCCTGTGATATTCCTGGAGAGATTTTACCTCTATGATCTTTTTATTATCCAGATATGCCCTTATGCCTTCTGCTGCTGCCTTTGCTGCTGCTGTTGTTGTGATATAGGGTATCTTGTATCTTATTGCTGCCTTTCTTATATATGAATCATCGTGTATACTGCTTTTGCCAACAGGGGTGTTTATTATGAGATGGATCTCTTTATTGTGTATGGCATCGACGATGTTTGGTCTGCCTTCCTGGACTTTTTTGATGAGTCTTGATTCTATACCATGTTTAGCGAGATATCTATGGGTCCCATTGGTGGCATATATATTGAAACCTGCCTCCTTGAGGTATCTTGCCACATCAAGGATCTCCTTCCTATCCCTTGAATTAATAGTTATCAAGACATTCCCTTTTGAAGGCAGTCTCTGACCCGCTGCATCCTGAGATTTAAAGAATGCAAGCCCAAAGGAGTTGGCAATGCCAAGGACCTCTCCTGTTGATTTCATCTCAGGCCCAAGTGTTGGGTCTACCTCAGGGAACATATTAAACGGGAATACCGCCTCTTTCACACCAACATGATTATATGTTTTATGTTTAAGGTTTAAATCCTTCAGTTTCTTTCCCAGTATGAGCTGGGTTGCAATACGGGCCATTTGAACACCTGTTACCTTTGATACAAGGGGTACAGTCCTTGATGCCCTTGGATTTGCCTCAAGTATATATACTTTATCGTCTGCTATGGCATACTGTATATTCATTAGACCCACAACCTTGAGCTCAATAGCAATCCTCTTTGTGTATTCGTTTATCGTATCTATATGTTTTTTGGATATGGATTTTGGCGGTATGGCACACGCACTGTCTCCTGAATGAACACCGGCAAGCTCTATATGCTCCATAATAGACGGTACAAAGGCATCCTCACCGTCGGCTATGGCATCTGCCTCGACCTCAATGGCATTTTCAAGGAATTTATCTATTAAGATAGGTCTCCCTGGTGTTATGTCTACTGCTGCCTTAACGTAGGATTTGAGCATATCTTCATCATATACTATCTCCATGCCCCTTCCACCAAGGACATAAGATGGCCTTACCATGAGGGGGTATCCAATGTATCTCGCCACTGCAAGGGCATCTTCCAGTGTTATGGCTGTCCCGCTCTCAGGCTGTGGTATACCTAATTTTTCTATGACATATTTAAAACGCTTCCTATCTTCTGCAAGGTCTATACTCTCAGGGGATGTCCCTAATATATTGACACCTGCCTTTGCAAGCTCACCGGCGATATTAAGTGGTGTCTGACCGCCAAACTGGACAATCACACCTATAGGCTTCTCCTTGTTGTATATACTTAAGACATCTTCCACTGTAAGGGGTTCAAAATAGAGTTTGTCAGATGTATCATAATCAGTTGAGACTGTCTCGGGATTACAGTTAACCATTATGGACTCATATCCCTCATCACGTAAGGCAAAGGCAGCATGGACACAGGTGTAATCAAACTCTATACCCTGGCCTATCCTGTTTGGGCCACCACCGAGTATCATCACCTTTGGTCTGTCACTTACCTCTACCTCATCTGGGGCATTATAGGTAGAATAATAGTAGAATGCATCTGCCCCGCTTACCGGCACCTTACACCAGCTCTGGGTTTTTCCAAGGGCAATCCTTTTGTTTCTTATCTCTTCCTCGGATAATTCAAGGATCTGGGCAAGATACCTATCAGAGAATCCATCCTCCTTTGCCTTGATAAGTAAATTATCAGGAAGTTCTTTGCCTTTATATTTTAGTATCTCTTCTTCAAGTTCAACGAGTTGCCTCATCTGTTCAATAAACCAGTGTTTTATCTTTGTCCTTTCATAGAGTTCCTCTATTGTTGCCCCTTTTCTTAAGGCCTCGTACATGATGAACTGCCTCTCTGATGTGGGCTCTTTAAGCATGCCCAGTAGGTCATCAAGGGAGAGTTTATTGAAATTGCTTGCAAAGCCAAGACCGTATCTTTTTATCTCCAGGGAGCGTATTGCCTTCTGGAAAGCCTCTTTATAGGTCTTGCCTATACTCATGACCTCACCAACAGCCTTCATCTGGGTCCCTAATTTATCCTCTGCCTCTCTGAATTTCTCAAATGCCCAGCGGGCAAATTTGATTACCACATAGTCCCCTGAAGGGGTATATCTATCAAGTGTGCCTTCACGGTAATAAGGTATATCTTTGAGTGTATAACCACCTGCCAGTTTTGCTGAAATAAAGGCTATGGGGAACCCTGTTGCCTTTGAGGCAAGGGCAGATGACCTTGATGTCCTCGGGTTTATCTCTATAACAACCACACGTCCATCTACAGGATTATGGGCGAATTGTATATTGGTGCCACCTATAACCTGTATGGCCTCTACTATACGATACGAATATTCCTGTAGTTTCTTCTGGAGGTCCTCTGATATGGTGAGCATGGGGGCAGAGCAAAAGGAATCGCCTGTATGGACGCCCATAGGGTCTATGTTTTCAATAAAACAGACTGTTATCATCTTGTTATCTGCATCACGGACAACCTCAAGCTCAAGCTCTTCCCAACCTATAACCGCCTCTTCTATGAGTATCTGGCCTATCAGGCTTGCTGATATACCCCTACTCGCAATAGTCCTTAGCTCCTCTTGATTGTAGGTTATACCGCCACCTGTCCCACCAAGGGTATATGCAGGTCTTACAACAACAGGATAACCCAGCTCATCTGCAATCTCTAATGCCTCTTCCACAGAATAGGCAGGTGAACTCTTTGGCATGGGTATACCAAGCCTTTCCATGGTTTTTTTGAACTCTATCCTGTCTTCACCTCTTTCTATGGCATCAGCCTGAACCCCTATTATCCTCACATTGTATTTCTCGAGGATGCCTTTTTTGTATAGCTCTGCAGCGAGGTTTAGGCCTGTCTGACCCCCTAAGTTTGGCAACAGACCATCAGGTTTCTCCTTTTCTATTATCTTTTCCAGGACATCCACATTTAGGGGCTCTATATATGTTACATCTGCCATACCAGGGTCTGTCATGATGGTGGCGGGGTTAGAGTTAACA
>JAOAHW010000087.1 GCA_026415015.1 Syntrophorhabdaceae bacterium | reverse complement strand
GCAGAGAGAGAATAGGTGTTATTGTAGACCCTCAATGGAAAGCTATTGATAATTTAAGGCCCCATATTGTTATAGATGCCATTATGGCAAAGAGGAATCTTGGGACAAAAAAGCATGAGGCACCCATTGTTATTGCTGTTGGTCCTGGATTCACAGCCCCAGTAGATTGCCATGCAGTAGTTGAAAGCAACAGGGGACATAATCTTGGAAGGGTTTTTTATGAAGGATCTGCAGAGCCTCATACAGGTATACCTGGTCCTGTGATGGGCATTACCTCAGAACGGGTATTGAGGTCAAACAGGGCAGGTCAGATAAGGCATATAAAAAGCATAGGCGATGAGGTAAAAAAAGGCGATATTGTTATGTATATAGATGACACCCCTGTTATTGCCACAATAGACGGCATTTTGAGGGGTCTAATAAGGGAGATATATGTCACAGAGAATGAAAAGATAGGTGATATAGACCCGAGGGCAAAGAAAGAGTATTGCTACACTATCTCTGAAAAGGCAAGGGCTATTGGTGGTGGTGTACTTGAGGCGGTTATGCATCTGGTGTCTCCACTTGAAGATAATTGACTTTTGTCTATGATTTTTTTATCGAGGAAGGTCTTATGAACATATACAGAATAATAGAGCAATATATAATCGAAGGCAAAACAGGTATACTTGCCACAGTAATAAGGAGACTCGGTTCTGCACCAAGGGATACAGGTGCAAAGATGTTTATTGGAGAGGATGGAAGAACATACGGGACAATAGGCGGTGGAAAATTAGAGCTCGATGTCTTTGAAGAGGCTTTAAAGATAATGGGAAAAGGGCTGACAAGAATATTCCACGTCAGGATGAATGCCACAACCATAGCAGAGCAGGGGATGCTATGTGGTGGGGATGTGGATATACTCCTTGAACCTGTAGATAAAAGATATTTAGAACTATATAGAGAGGCAGGACAATGCTCTGAAAAAGGCAAAAGAGGTATTGTGATAACAAGATTCGGCCATGCCGGGTTTTTAAAGACATTTGTTGGGCCTGAAAACATGACCTGCGGAGACCCAATAACAGATGAACAGCTCATCAAGGTTCAGAGGTATTTTGATCAAAGAAACCCTGTAGTTATAGATGGTGACACTGTGGTTGAACCTCTAATCATATATTCACCACTGTATATATTCGGTGCAGGTCATGTATCCCAGTTCATCTCTAAAGTGGCAAAGATTGTGGATTTTTATGTTGTAGTGATTGATGATAGGGCTGAATTTGCCAGTAAAGAGAGGTTTCCTGATGCAGATGAGATAATAGTGGATAATTTTGATAAGGTATTCTCTAAATTGGATTTTACAGGTAAAGAGTATGCAGTTATTGTTACAAGGGGTCATAGTTATGATGCCTTTGTGCTACAGGAGGTGCTAAAGAGGGATTACAGGTATGTAGGCATGATAGGCAGTAGAAGAAAAATCAAGATTATCTTCGATAACCTTAAAGAGATGGGTTATAGCGAGGAAGTCATAAAAAGTGTCCATGCGCCTATTGGGATTGATATTGATGCAGAGACACCACAGGAGATTGCAGTAAGTATAGTTGCTGAACTTATACAGGAAAGGGCTAAGGTTTAAAATTGGAAGGAGAATTATTAGAAAAAAAAGACATTGATATCCCTGATGTATCAGGTGATAGAGAGCTTCCTATACCCTTTGACCCTCTTAAAAAATATCTTGCTGAGGTATCAAAATACCCAGTCCTTTCAAGGGAAGAGGAGTTCAAGATCGCAGAGAGGGTTTATAAATATAAGGACAAAGAGGCAGCCCATAAGCTTGTGATATCCAACCTAAAACTTGTAGTGAAGATATCCCTTGAATATTACAACACATATCTCAATATACTTGATCTGATTCAGGAGGGCAATGTAGGACTTCTCCATGCTGTAAAAAAATATAACCCCTATAAAGGGACAAAATTTTCTACCTATGCCTCATTCTGGATCAGGGCCTATATACTTAAATATATTATGGATTCTTGGAGTCTTGTTAAGGTAGGGACAACGCAGAGTCAGAGAAAGCTTTTCTACCGATTAAACAAAGAAAAACAAAAACTCGAGGCACTGGGCATGTTTCCAGCACCTCAACTCCTTGCAAGCACCCTTGATGTAAAAGAGGGTGAGATAGAGGATATGGAAAAGAGGCTTTCATACACAGACATATCCCTTGAATCAAAGATACACGATGAAGGCGACGATACAGTTATGGATATGATAAAAACAGGCGAAAATGTGGAAGAGGTGGTTGCAGAAAAGGAAAAGAGCCTGATACTTGCTGAAAGGATTAATCTATTCAAGACAACGCTAAATGAAAAAGAACTATATGTTTTTGAAAACAGGGTAATGGCTGAAGAACCCTTAACACTACAGGACATAGGGGAAAAATTCAACATATCCCGTGAGAGGGTAAGGCAGATAGAAAACAAGGTTATAAAAAAATTCAAAGACAAATTTAAGGGCGAGCTAAAGGACTTTGACTTTTAAATACAAAACTATACAAATAAAGCTCCAAAGACCAAGTAAGTATATAGTCAGCATACTTACCTTACTCAATCTACTCAGCTGCCTCTTCATCCTTTGCATTTTCCCCTTTACACACCCCTTTTGTATGCGATACAGTAAATAATAAGATTTGCAATTAATTTAAGCTGATTATGAAAAGACTCCTCTCATATACACTCATATTTATCTTCCTTTCAATCCTTTTTACATCCTCTTCCTATGCCCAGCAACGTGGCTTAACCATAGTCAAGATAAAAGACAAAGAAGGCAAAGACATTGGGCTATACAGAGAAAGCCATGCCCTTCTAATAGGTGTCTCTGATTATACAGCAGGCTGGCCTAAACTCCCAGGGGTCAAAAGGGATATCACTGAGGTAAAATCCATACTGGAGAGACATGGGTTCTCTGTAACAGTAGTATTAGACCCAAACCATGAGACACTCATCAAGGCATTTACTGACTTTATAAACAGATATGGTCTCAAACCTGACAACAGGCTCCTCTTCTACTTTGCAGGTCATGGTCATACCATAAAGCAGGCATACGGAGAGGAGATGGGTTATATCATCCCAACAGATGCCCCCAACCCCAATAAAGATAAAGATGGCTTTCTATCCAAGGCTATGGATATGCAGCAGATAGAGGTATTTGCAAAGCGTATCCAATCAAAGCATGCCCTTTTTCTCTTTGACAGTTGTTTCTCAGGCTCCATATTTGCCCTATCCCGTGCAGTCCCTGAGAGTATAACCTATAAGACAGATAGACCTGTTCGACAGTTCATCACATCAGGCAGTGCAGAAGAGACAGTCCCTGACAAAAGCATATTCCGTGAACAGTTCATATCAGCCCTAAAAGGAGAGGCAGACCTCAATAAAGATGGATATGTCACAGGCACTGAACTTGGTGAGTTTCTCCAGGACAAGGTAATAAACTACTCAAGGGCTGCCCAGCACCCCCAGTATGGCAAGATACGTAACCCCAACCTTGATAAGGGGGACTTTGTGTTTCAGGTGGCATCTATAAGCCCCAGGCC
>JAOAHW010000028.1 GCA_026415015.1 Syntrophorhabdaceae bacterium | reverse complement strand
TTTTAAGGTGAAACCCTTTCCATGCCTAATCTCAGATACTTATGGGCCAGGTCTACATATAATTTTTTTGAATATAACCACCATTCCCTGTCTTTTTGATTTACACCCCTTATCTTGCGAGCTGGATTACCTGCAATCATTATGTCATCACCTATCTGTTCACCCAATCTAACTATCGCCCCCTCTGCCACTATAGAGCCATTACCTATCTCGGACCTGATGCTAAGAATAGCACCCATGCCTATCAATGCCCCATCACCTATCTTTTTTGAGTGTATGATTGCCCCATGTCCTATTATCACGCCATTGCCTATGAGACAGATATCATTAGGCGGTGCATGTATAATTGCACCCTCCTCGATAGCTGTTTCACTGCCTATCACTATCCTGCCATAATCACCTCGGAGGATTGCACCGTGGCCAATGTAACAGTCATTGCCTATCTGGACATCACCTATTACTGTAGCGGTCTCACTTACATATGTCATCTTGCCCATTACTGGTTCTTTGCCATCAAATCTGTATATCATCTCTTAACCTTTTTTATACTGTTCTTTATTTATATTTTCCATAATAGGTTGCTTCCCAGAGTAAATACTTTCTCACAAGCCTCTATATCTATTGAAGTTTATTTTGCTATTCCATTTTAATTTTTCCCCTCTATTTTTTTCAAAAACTCCTGCCTCTGTTCTCTACTCCACTGGGAGCAGTAAGGTCTCTTGCCCTTCATAATGAGGTCCATACACTGAGAACAGGAGGGATTACAGGGAACAATAGGTTCGGTTATCTCACCTTTTGCCTTTTTTGGCCAAAGGGGATCGGCAAAAAGAACCCTTGCAAGGCCTATCAGGTCTGCCTCACCATCTTTTATGACCTTATCTGCATACTGAGGCGTCTGTATCCTCCCTGCCGCTATCACCAGCATATCAGGCAATGCCTTTTTAATTGCCTTTGCAAATGAGACCATATAACCTTCGTTTCTCTCCATCTCCACATATGGAGGCATCTTAAAAGATTCGTGGGTACCTGCCATGACAGAGAGGTAATCTATACCCTTTGATGCATATGCCTTTGAAAAGATGATGGCCTCATCAAGGGTAAAACCTCCAGGGAAGAGCTCATCGGCAAGTAGTCTATATCCCACAGGATAATCGTCGCCAACCTTATTTCGTACTGCCTCAAGGACCTCAATGGGAAAACACATCCTTGCCTCAAGGCTACCGCCATATTCATCGGTCCTTTTGTTTAGTCTGGGCGATAGGAATTGACTTAAGAGGTATCCTGTGCCACCATGTAGTTCTACACCGTCAAAGCCAGCCTTCTTTATCCTTAACGCTGCCTCTCCATATTTTTCAATCATTGAGTGTATCTCATCGATGGTCATCTCCTTAGGGGTGACGTCCCATATCTTCACAGGAGATGGTGCAATCCTATCCTTTATGTATGCGTATCTGCCTGCATGATTAATCTGGGCAAAGGCGTATGCACCTTCTGCGTGTATGACATGGGCAATCTTCTTTAGACCCTCTATATATTCGTCCTTATCCACCCTGAGCATAAAGGGTGAACCAAGACCAGACGGGTCAATGCCCATATTTTCCACAACAATGAGTGCAGCCCCTGATGCCCCCATCTTTTTGTAATGTTCCAGGACAAGGTCATTTACCTTGCCATCTGGATTGGCATATCCCACATACATGGGCGCCATAGTTATTCGGTTGGATAGTTCAAGGCCTTTGATTTTTATCGGGCTAAAAAGGTTTGGATATGTGTTCATAGATTTAACCCCCTGTTTTTTTAGAGTTATGGGTGCTTCCTTGTAATTATGACATAAAACTCAGGACTGTCTCTATAATTTTTTTATCTATAGAGACCTCTTTGTATATGGATTCTACTGTTTCGGCATCGAGCCTTATAAAATCCCTTTCTAATGGCGTGACAATCACACCTGTCATCTCTATAACAGCAGGGCTTATTGCAATCCTGGCATCATCTTCTCTAAAATATACATCAGGACGGTGCTTTGACCTGGGGAATACAATAAGACTCAAACCTCCCATGTCACTAAAAAAGGCGATATTGAGCATGGGTTCATCAGATGTCTTTTGGATAGATTTCAAGGCCTCCATTAGCCTATTAAAGGCAGCCTCTATAGCCTCTATATAATTGCCTTTAAGGATGAGACAAACCCTTCCAAGACTATCTCCATAGTATATGGAGACATGGGATGTGTTTGAAAATTTTACAGATTTTTTATTGTAAGTTAATTCTTTTTCAATAGGCGTATTGCCCCTGGGTATGGCCTGAAAATGTAGATGGTCTGGGGCAGAGGCCCCGCACTTAGGGCCATTATATAGGACAATCCAGCTATCGCCCAAGTCTTTTGATAGCCCCATAAGATGGCCTATATTCATTTCAATCTCCTGGGGTGTATGGTTTATAGAGTTTATGGTGAGGTGGTGGTAGAATACAGGGGCTGGGTTGCATAAAATTAGATAGTCCCTGTAGAGTATGCCTTTTTGCTTCTCCGGAAGATTATTAAGACACAGAAAACATGGCCTGTTTCCTATGGCCTCAGGTCTTGTATCAGCAAGGGTGCTTGTGCTCCTGCCTGGATTATGCTGGATTTTAATAGTAAATCCATTGCAAACGATAGTTTTAATCTTTGTTTTATTAAGGAGCTCATAGCTTTCTCTCAATTTGGGCCATGTCATTATCTGTTGGGAGAGGAGGTTCGTGCAGAGACCATTTAAGTCCTTCCCATCAAATCTGGCATATATCTTATCTTTTAGATAGTCGGTCATAACAGCCTTTGTTTATCTTTTGCCTTGAGACAATCTCCTCTGTTCTTATGCTATCTTTAAAGGCATTATTCTCATTTATTTTTTTTAGGAGCAGGGCTGCATCTGTGTTGCCCTCCCATCTCCTGCATAGATAGAGGCTATCGAATATCCTGCCTATCTTATATTCACGGCAGACTCTAAGGGCTACTGCATAGTCCTCACCATAGCTAACATTGGGAAATCCTATCCCTCTTATTATAGCTGTATCAAATGCCCTTGGTGCACCAAGACCATTTATACGCAGGGCATTGTTATGGCCGTTTTCATTGGTCCATTCGCTGTGGTCTATAATGCCTGGAGGGATCTCATGGAGATTAAAGTCCACAATGGTATATGAGCCTATAACCATTGCATAGCCTCCATCACGAAACAAATCAATGATTTTTTGAAGTGTGTAGGGGCTACTGTATAGGTCATCAGAGTCAAGCTGAACTGCATACCTACCACAGTTTGGTGAGTTTATCGCCTCATTCCAGCATCCACCAATCCCGAGGTCTTGCCTCTCAGGGATAAGGTGTATCAAGTTTTTGTTCTTTCCTGCCAGACCCGTGAGGAGGCCTGTTGTCCCATCAGTGGAATGGTTATCTACCACAATGATATTATAGGTAAAATCTGTCTTTTGAGACATAACGCTTTTGATAGCATCGGCAATGGTATTTACCCTATTTTTCACAGGTATGATAACAGAGGCGTCAACAGGGAAATGACCTGTATTTTTTTCGGCCTTTTTGAGGTGTTCTGGAGGGATGTAGGCCCCGATCTCCTTCAGATAACCTGTGAATACAGCCTCCATCTCTTTCTGGACATCGGCATTCTTCGGGTCAACATAGGAAAAGTGGCTCTCGCCTGTAGTCCCCTCTTTATTTTCAAAAACAGAATACAGGGGTTCTTTAAAATGATAGATTGGATTGTCAATAGAGACCTTGAGTCGAAGGTCGTATAGAGCAGCAAACTTAACAGGCTTTATTGCCCCATATTTTTCAAGGGCGTCTTTTACAGCCTCTGTGGAAAACAACATCATTGCACCGAAATCAAAATCATCCCTAACGCTCCCCATTTG
This sequence comes from Syntrophorhabdaceae bacterium, assembly GCA_026415015.1. Classification (GTDB taxonomy): domain Bacteria; phylum Desulfobacterota; class Syntrophorhabdia; order Syntrophorhabdales; family Syntrophorhabdaceae; genus DTOV01. The sequence goes on along the minus strand of JAOAHW010000028.1, from coordinate 530 downwards.
ATAATCAATGAGGGGATGTAGTTTCCTGCTCCCTTTTCCCTCATCATAGTAATCACAGTATACAATCCCTGCCTTTGTTATTTTAGCAACCTCAAGCATCTTCTCCAATGCATTAGAATCAACAGTGGCGATATTATCCTTAAGTATTAAAAGTAGATAATCGGTCCTTACATCTATCAATATCTGATTTATTACCTCACCTGATGTCAATTGCTTAGATAAAACTATTATATCCTCTACAAGGTCTGAATCTTCAAACAGTTTAAGTGTGTTTTTAGATAGATGACTGTTCAGAGTGCTTATAACTATAGTTATAGGACGCAAAAGAACCCCTTATCTTATTTTGAAAGATTATTACTTTTTTCCATGATAATATCAAGTGGGCTTTTAGGTGTGTTTACCATATTTCTCATAACATGGGTGTAAACCACTGTTGTCTCTACATTTTTATGACCAAGAAGTTCCTGCACCTCTCTGATATTTACCCCATTTACGAGAAGATGGGTAGCAACTGTCTCTTATACACATCT
>JAOAHW010000026.1 GCA_026415015.1 Syntrophorhabdaceae bacterium | reverse complement strand
TCCCTTGTATAGGATATGAATACGTCCCTTGGGTCTTCTCTTTCAAGTATGGCACCTATAGTAAGCCCATCTGCCAGTTCTGTGGGCATGTCTTTGACACTGTGGACAGCCATATCTATCTGTCCTTTCACAAGCGCATCTTCTATCTCCTTTACAAAAAGCCCCTTACCACCTATGAGATGTAGGGGCTTGTCCCAGATTGTGTCACCCATGGTCTTAATGGTCTTTACTTCAATATCTATATGAGGATAGATAGCCTTTAATCTCTCAACAACAATACCTGTCTGTTTGAGGGCAAGGCTGCTACCCCTCGTGCCTATAATCCATTTTTTCTTCATCTTCGTCTTCATAATTAAAGAGATTTTTCATAATATCCAGCACCAATGGATTGTTTTGTTGTTTAATCAGTCTTATGTGGGGATGGATTAGTTTATTTACTATGGTCTTAGTGAGTAAATCAATGCCTTTTATTGTTTCTTCATCTATGCTCTTCAGCCTGTTTATCATCTTATTAAGTTCTTTATTTCTAATCCTTTCTGCCTGTTCTATTATGTGGGTTATTAAGGGATGGATCTCAATCTGTCTTAGCCACTGGCTGAACTTTGTAATCTCTTTCTCTACAATCATGGCAGCATGCTCAGATTCTTTGAGTCTGCCCTCCATGTATTTATGGGATAACTCTTTGAGGTCATCTATATTGTAAAGGTATACATTCTCTATCTCATTTACTGCCGGGTCAATATCCCTTGGTACTGCAATATCTATGATAAAGATGGGTCTATTTTTTCTCTTTTTCATGACAGAAGGGATATCATCTTTCTTTATGATGAAACTATCTGCACCAGTAGAAGACAATATCATGTCTACCTTTGTTAAAAGCTCTGGTATCTCATGAAACTGGCATGGTATCCCGGCGATCTCTTCAGATAGCATCTTTGCCTTTTGAAAAGTTCGATTGGTGATATAGATATCTTTGAGACCATCTTTTTTAAAATGCTTCAGGGCAATCTCACACATCTCACCTGCGCCTATAACAAGTATTTTTCTGTGTGTGAGGTCACCGAATATGTGTCTGGATAGCTCAACAGCCATAGAGCTTATAGATACAGGGTTATACCCTATCTTTGTCTCTGTCCTCACCTTTTTTGCCACATAGAATGTCCTGTGAAACAACCTGTTGAGATAAAATCCTGTTGTACCCATAAATGAGGCTGCCCTGTATGCATCTTTTACCTGACCGAGTATCTGGGGCTCGCCTATGACCATTGAATCAAGACCTGATGCAACCTGAAATATATGTCTGTATGCGTCTTCATCAGAAAGTAGATATGTATATCTATCAAACCACTCAATTTCTATTTGAAAGGAATTCGACACAATATCTTTTAAATTTTTATAAGTTGTATCTATGTCTTCTGTGGCCATGTATATCTCTGTTCTATTGCATGTGGAGAGGACAACACTCTCTCCTAAATTCTCTGAGCTTAACTGCTTTAAAAAATCATGGAGCCTCTCCTCAGAGATATAGAACCTCTCCCTTACTTCCACCGGGGCTGTGTTATGATTGAGACCAAATACAATTATATGCATGTCTTTTTTTATGTCTTACCAGTTGTTTTAAACATATGAATGCATTCCACCTAATAAAAAGTTTACACCCAGAAAGGTAAAGAGGATGGAGAAGAAACCTATTATCATCATGTAGGCGGTTTTTTTTCCCCTCCAGCCTATGGCAAGCCTGTTATGGAGTAAGATGGCATAAAATATCCAGGTTATAAGAGACCATGTCTCTTTAGGATCCCAGCTCCAGTATGATCCCCAGGCTACACCTGCCCATAGCGAGCCTGTTATTATACCTATGGTAAGAAATGGGAAACCATAGGACATACACCTGTAGTTAATTGTATCAAGGGCCTCGAGGGATGGTAGCCTTTTTGACAGGGATGATATCCTTTTTCTTTTTATACTATGCTCAAGAATTAAATAAAATATGGAGATAAAAAAACTTACTAAAAAAACTGCATTTCCTGCAAAGCAGAAAACAGTATGTATGGGCAACCAGAAGCTTTTAAGTATAGGAGGCAGGGGTCTTATCTCAGAGGGAAAGGTAGATGCCCATATAAGGATAACAGAGATAACAGGCAGTATTATGGCACCTATGATACCTGTCTTATAAGTGCCTTTGAGGTATAGAAAAAAACCAGCAATACATAAAGAGAAAAAAGAAAGGGATTCATGGAAATTGGTAATCGGTGTATAGCCTGCCTCAAGGTATCTTACTACAGTTGCCACAAGGTGGGTGAGAAAACCTGTCAGGAAGAGATAGTGACCTGCCTTTTCCAGGTAATCCCTGTTCTTTATAAGATAAAAGAGATAAAGCCCTGTTGATAGAAGATAGAATACCAAAGAGGCATAGAAAAAGAACCTATTCATGGCCTGGTCTTGAGAAACTGTTTTTTTATATCTTTGATGCTCATGCTACTCAACTCTTTCACAGTAAACCTGCCTATCTCTTTCATAATCTCCTTTCTAACCTTGGGGTCCTTCACCTCTTCCATGAGCATTTTTCTAAATCTACCTATAAGCCTTACATATCTAAGATAATCCTCTGTAATAAGACTGTCTATCTCTTCCTTGAGTTTTTTTGAAAAAAGAGGCAGGACACCAGAGGTTGAAATAGCTACTGTAATAGGTCCTTTTTTTACTATAGATGGCACTATAAAGGTGCATAATTCAGGGTCATCCACTACATTAACTGGTATACCCCTTTCGTCTCCCTCAGCCTTTATACTGTTATTTATCTCTCGATTATCTGTGGCGGCAAATACAAGGGCTGCTTCCTTTGTATCGCCATAATTATAACCCCTTCTGGTGATTGCAATTTTACCTTCTGACTCAAGCCTTGCAATCCTTTTTGTCACCTCAGGGCTTATGACCCTGACAGTGGCACCGAATTTCAGGAGCATCAAGACCTTTCTTTCAGCTACCTCTCCACCGCCAAATACAATACAGAGTCTGTCTTTTATATCTAAAAAAACAGGATAATAAGGTTTATCTAATAATCTGGAAATCTGTGAACTCTCCTCGATGTTCTTCATACTGGACATCTATCTTTTCCACAAATGCACCTTGAGGTCCTTTTTTGCTCCAGGCAATCATATCTTTGATAGCATCATCCTTGCCTTCACATACCATTTCCACCCTTCCATCCCTTAGATTTCTCACCCAGCCTGTAAGACCGAGTTCTCTTGCCTTGATGGAGGTGGAATACCTAAAAAATACGCCCTGAACAATACCACTTACAAATATATGAACTCTTTTCATACATGACCTATTAACCATTATTTATTTTGTTGATTAGATGCCTAATTGTATTATAATTAACATAACAACCTTATGCAAATCAAAAGCTTTATTTTAGGTAAAAGGAGGTACCCATATTGTATAGATTAGGGATTGATATTGGTTCTGTAAGCATAAATCTGGTCTTAATGGATGAAAAGGGTAAGATTACTTACAATGAATATATAAGACATAAGGGTAGGCCTGTTGAGGTGGCTAGAGACCTTGTAGAAGAGCAGATAAAGAATAATAAGCTTGATTTTATTGCTGCAACTGGTACAGGGGCAAAGGTATTTGCTTCATTAATAGGGGCAACCTTTGTAAACGAGATTGTAGCCCTTACAAGGGCATTTAATCATCTTTATCCCGCTGTGAGAACTGTAATTGATATAGGTGGTGAAGACTCCAAACTTATAATATTTGAGGACGAGGCAAAAGGGGAAAGACTCAAGATTAAAGATTTCTCCATGAATGCCCTCTGTGCTGCAGGGACAGGGTCATTTCTTGACCAGCAGGCATCAAGACTCAGATTTACAATAGAGGAATTCAGTAAGGTTGCATTAAAATCAAAGAATCCTCCAAGGATAGCAGGTAGATGTACAGTATTTGCAAAGTCAGACATGATACACCTCCAGCAGATTGCAACCCCGGACTATGAGATTGTATCAGGTCTCTGTTATGCCCTTGCAAGGAATTTTAAGAGCAATGTGGCAAAGGGAAAAAATATTATAGAACCTGTTGCCTTTGTGGGTGGTGTGGCAGCAAATGCAGGTATGATAAGGGCTATCAAGGATGTCTTTGCATTAAAGGAGGATGAATTCCTCGTGCCTGAATATTTCACATCTATGGGTGCCCTTGGTGCAATCTATACAATCCTTGATGAACCTTCATTGAAACAGGAATTTATTGGTTTTGAAAGACTAAATAGCCATCTCATTTCTGAACAGAAAGGTGAGACCCTGGAGAAATTAACCCTCTCAAAAGAGAATGTAGAGATAGATTATCATGTAAAGACCATCGATGGTGTTACTGATGCCTTTCTTGGTGTTGATGTGGGTTCAATAAGCACCAATCTTGTGGTAATCGATAAAGACAAGAATGTCCTTGCCAAAAGGTATCTCATGACAGAAGGCAGACCCCTTGAAGCAGTAAAAAAAGGCCTGGCAGAGATAGGAGAGGAGATAGGTGATAAGGTCAATATATTGGGGGCAGGGACAACAGGTTCAGGCAGATACCTAACAGCAGATTTCATCGGTGCAGATATTGTAAGAAATGAGATTACAGCCCAGGCAGAGGCTGCTATAAACATAGACCCCTTTGTGGATACAATATTTGAGATAGGTGGACAGGATTCAAAATACATAAGTATAGATAACGGTGTTGTTGTGGATTTTGAGATGAACAAGGCATGTGCTGCAGGCACAGGGTCTTTCCTTGAGGAGCAGGCAGAAAGGCTTGGTATATCCATAAAAGAGGAATTTGGAAAACTGGCGCTTTCTTCGGGAAACCCATTAAAGATGGGTGAAAGATGCACAGTCTTTATAGAGTCAGATCTGGTTCATCACCAGCAGAGGGGTGCAAAGACCGATGACCTTGTAAGCGGTCTATCATACTCTATTGTTGCCAATTACCTAAATAAGGTTGTGGGAGACAGAAGGATTGGCAAGAGGATATTCTTCCAGGGAGGGACTGCCTTTAATAAAGGTGTTGTTGCTGCCTTTGAGGGCACATTGAAGCGACCAATCAAGGTCCCACCCCATCATGATGTTACAGGTGCAATAGGTGTTGCCATCCTTGCCATGAAGGAGAAAAACTGGGATAAGAGCACATTTAAGGGTTTTGACCTCAGTAAAAGGAGATACGAGATTGAGACCTTTGAATGTAAGGGCTGTGAGAATCTATGTGAGATAAGAAAGGTGACAGTGGAAAAGGAGGCACCCCTTTACTATGGCAGCAGATGCGAGAAATACGATGTAGTGAGGAGGGTGGAAAAAAAGGAGATAGAGGACCTCTTCAAGGTAAGGGAGGACCTGCTTTTAAATATTTACAATAAAGAATCAGATGGAGAGGTTATAGGTATACCGAGGATCCTTTATTTGCAAGAGTTAATGCCTTTCTGGAAGGCCTTTCTCACAGAGTTAGGATTTAAGGTTGTCTTCTCCGATGCCACCAACAAAAAGATAATAAGGGAGGGTGTTGAGAATATAATCGTGGAGTCCTGTTTTCCTATAAAACTTGCCCACGGCCATATCCTGAACCTTATCAATAAAGGCATAAAAAACATATTTATACCCAGTATAATAAACTTTAAAAACCCCTCAAGGCATATAGCCAACACATTTGCCTGTCCCTATGCCCAGTCAATACCTTACACAGTAAAGGCATCCATAGACTTCGGTGCGTATGGAGTAAAAGTATTATCCCCTGTCATATATTTTGGTCTTGGTGAACAGACAACCCTGAACAATCTCAAGGTGTTCGGCAGGTCCATTAAAAGATCAGCCTCAAAGGTTAAAAGGGCATATAACATAGCTAAAGAGACCCAGTCACTTTTTTATGAGAGGTGTCTCGATGCAGGAAGAAGATTTCTATCTTCTGTAAAGGATGACGAGAAGGTCATGGCAATAATAGGCAGGCCTTATAATAGTTGCGATGCCGGTGCCAATCTGAATATACATAAAAAACTTATTGACCTGGGGGTAAAGCCTGTCCCCCTTGATATGCTGCCTCTGATGGAGGGTGCTGAAGAGGATGAGGATCTGAGGGATATGTATTGGGGCTATGGCCAGAAGATACTCAGGGCTGCCAAGATTGTGAAGAGGCATGACAATTTTTATGGTGTATATATAACAAATTTCGGTTGTGGTCCTGATTCATTTATAACCCATTTCTTTAAAAAGACCATTAAAGGAAAACCATTCTTACAGCTTGAGATTGATGAACATAGTGCTGATGCAGGCATAATAACCAGACTTGAGGCCTTCCTTGACAGCATAAAGAATGCAAAGATTGAAAAAGATATAGAGGTCTTCAGGCCTGTCCATTTTACAAGGGATGGAAACAACAGGAGGGTTTATATCCCTTATATGTGTGACCATTCTATTGCCCTGTCCAGAGCCTTTAAGGCATGCGGGGTGGATGCAGAGGTTATGGCAGAATCCAATGATAACACTGTGGTATTGGGGAGGAGATTCACCACAGGCAAGGAATGCTATCCCTGCATACTAACTACAGGTGATATGATAAGGACAGTGCAGAAGGAGGACTTCAATCCAGAAAAGAGTGCATTTTTTATGCCCTCAGGGGCAGGGCCATGCAGATTTGGTCAATACAACAGGTTCCACAGGATGGTCCTCGATGAGCTTGGCTTCAATAATGTCCCCATATACGCCCCTAATCAAGACCATCGTTTCTACGATGAACTCCATATTGTAGGTGATAGATTCTCCCGTCTCGGATGGAGGGCTATTGTTGCTATAGATCTGCTTATTAAGATGCTCCACGAGACAAGACCTTTTGAGGTGAATAAAGGTGAGACTGACAGGCTTTATGAAAAGGCTAGGGAGATGATTGCAGAGAGTATAGAGCGAGGAGGAGAAGACTTAGAATCAATACTAAAGGATATAGTAAGGGATTTTTTGAATATCAAAAAGACAGGCGAGAAAAAGCCTATTGTGGGCATAGTAGGTGAGATATACATAAGGTCTAACAGATTCAGCAACAATGACCTTGTGAGAAAGGTAGAGGAGTTCGGTGGTATGGCATGGCTTGCACCTGTGGCAGAATGGATATCTTATGTTAATTATATGACCAAGATAAAGAGTCTCCGCAAGATAAAGTTTTCTCACCTTTTCAATATAGTTCTCACTGATTATTATCAGAAAAAAGAGGAACACAGGCTTGAGAGCATCTTTGAGGAGCATATAAGATACGGCAGGGAGCCAAGGATAAAGGACATAATAGAGAAGGCAAAGCCTTATATTCATATAAGCTTTGAGGGTGAGGCCATACTAACTGTGGGTAAATCCATTGATTTTATTGAAAAAGGTGTCTCTGGTATAATAAATGCCATGCCCTTTACATGTATGCCTGGGACTATCTCATCAGCCATCATGAAGCTCCTCCAGAACAGATATAATATCCCTGTTATAAATTTAGCCTTTGATGGGCAAGGCACGACAAATATTATGACAAGGCTTGAGGCCTTCATGCATCAGGTAAAAGAGAATTTTTACAGCAATGGATAACCCTGTCCTGGATATTGTAATTATCTTCATATTGATTATCTTAAATGCTATCTTTTCAGCTGGTGAGATATCCATTATCTCCTCAAGGAAAAGCAAGGTAAAGGAGCTTCTGGAGGAAAGAAAAGACACAAAGGCAAAGACACTCTTAGAGATGAAAGAGAATCCTGAGAGGTTTCTCTCGGCTGTTCAGATTGGCATTACCTTGTTTGGCACCCTTGCCTCTGCTATAGGTGGTATCCTTGCGCTTAAGTATGTCATGCCTGTTATTAATGCTATCCCTTATGTGAACAGGTTTTCAGAATCCATTGCTGTTTTTCTGGTTGTGGTTTTGCTCACATATCTGTTTCTTGTAATAGGTGAGCTTGTTCCTAAATATATAGGCATGAATTATAGAGAAAAGGCAGCCCTCCATATCGCACCTTTGTTTGACCTTACAGCGAGGTTATTCTTTTTCTTTGTGGACCTCCTCACAGTATCAACCAATTTTATTATTAAAGGCCTGAACCTCAAAAAGGTTGAGGAGCATATAGGGGAAAAGGAGATCAAGATGCTCATAGAGGAGGGCAGGAGAAAAGGTATTTTTGACAAGACAGAAGAAGAGCTTATACATGGGGTCTTTGAGTTTGCTGACAAATCTGTAAAGGATATTATGGTGCCAAAACCAAACATATACGGAATAGATATAGAAAAGAGTAAAGAGGAAATCTTAAAATACATCATAGAAAATGAGTTTTCTCGATACCCTGTGTACAGAGACTACATAGACAACATAATAGGGATTGTTTATCACAAGGACATAACAAAATACATTTGGACAAAAGATGTCTTTGACCTCAATAAACTCCTGAGAAAACCCTTTTTTGTCCCTGACACCATGAAGATAAGTATCTTACTTAAAGAGATGCAAAAAAGGCATGTCCACATGGCAGTGGTAATAGATGAATACGGAACCATTGTAGGGATTGTAACCCTTGAAGACATAATGGAGGAGATATTCGGGGAGATCATGGATGAGACTGATGTGGATGACAGACTGGAAAAACAAAAGGATGGTTCTATCCTTATAGATGCCTCTTATTCTATAAGAGACATAAACAATGTCCTTCACCTTGACCTGCCTGAATCCCCTGACTATGAAACAGTAGGGGGTTTTATCCTATCTAAACTCCAGGATATTGCCAGGGGTGGTGAGATTGTAAACCACAGCATATACAGATTCACTGTGGTGGGTGTCAAAGATAGAAGGATAACTAAGATAAAGCTCGAAAAAATCCGCTCAGGCCCAAAACATAAGATTGATGCTTAGCAGGTCATGGTTAGTTAATCCCCATAAGAGAACAAATCAAAGGTAAACTACAAATATAGAACTTAAAAAATCCTTTACTCCCTGCCTGCTACCTTTGCCCAGGTATCTCGTAATGAGACTATACGGTTGAATACAAGCCTCTGCGGTGTTGAATCCTTTGTATCAATAGAGAAATATCCAAGCCTTTCAAATTGGTATCTACTTCCAGGAGGTGCATCTTTTAACCCAGGCTCTACATAACAGGGAAACAGGATTTCAAGGGAATTAGGGTTTAGGTATTTTATGAAATCATCGCCTGCTCCTAGTGGGTCTGCAATGCTGAAAAGACGGTCATAGAGCCTTACTTCCACCGGGATTGCATGTTCTTTTGAAACCCAGTGGATAACACCCTCTATCTTCCTCCCATCTTGGGGGGCTGCATCTTTTGTTGATGGGTCATAGGTGCAATGTAACTCAATGATCTCGCCTGTTTTTTCATCTTTTATGGCTTTTTCAAATTTTATGACATAGGCGTTTCTTAATCTTACCTCTCTATTAGGTCCAAGGCGTTTATATTTTTTTGGTGGGTTTTCATTGAAATCATCATTTTCTATGTATATAACCTTTGAGAAAGGTATTTTTCTTGTACCCATGGAGGGGTTCTGTGGGTGATTGGGTGCATCAA
>JAOAHW010000034.1 GCA_026415015.1 Syntrophorhabdaceae bacterium | reverse complement strand
AGATGTGTATAAGAGACAGGGGCAATAGATGTGGGGTTTGATGTGCTCTGGCTCTGGATGTTTGCCATTGCCTTTATGACATGGCCAGGGCCTGCTGCATACCCTATACGCCATCCTGTCATGGCATAGGTCTTTGATACACCATGACAGATTATAGTCCTGTCCTTAAAGGAACTATCCATAGAGGCAATGCTCACATGTCTGTATTCGTCATAGATCAGTTTTTCATATATCTCATCGGATATTATATAGAGATTGTTCTCCACAGCGAGCCTGCCTATCTCTTCGAGGTTTTCTCTGTAGTATATAGAGCCTGCTGGGTTTGATGGATAGTTCAAGATAATACCCTTTGTCCTGTTATTTATGTATTTTTTTAGCATTGCCCCTGTGACCTGGTAGTCCTCTTTTTCCTCTGTCTCAATAAGGACAGGCTTTGCGCCTGTAAGCTCAACCATGGGAGGATAAGATACCCAGAATGGGACAGGGATGAGCACCTCATCGCCCTCCTCAAATATTGCCTCAAAGAGGTTAAAAAGGGCATGTTTACCTCCACAGGAAATGATTACCTCATCCCTTTTGTATGTAAGGTCATTATCCCTTTTGAATTTTTCAATTACCGCGTCCTTTAATGGGTCTATGCCTGCTGCAGGGGTATATCTTGTGAAATTATCATTTATTGCCTTTATAGCCGCCTCTTTTATATGATCCGGGGTATCAAAATCTGGTTCCCCTGCCCCAAATCCTGCTATGTCAAGACCCTGTGCCTTTAATGCCTTTTCCTTTGCATTTATGGCCAGTGTTGGTGAAGGTTTAAGTGCCTCTGCCCTTTTTGATAGCATAGAAAACTCCTTTGATTTTATTATGAAACTTTAATCTTTCTATTAAAATCTGACTTATGTAAAAACCTTATTCAAACATGGTGTATCCACACACCTGTCAGTCCCTGCATGAGCCACAAAATCAGGAGAATCTTGTAAGGATTTTGTTTACAATATCCCATACCTTATTGTCAATCAAAATATTGAGGTGGTTAACAGAAAGGCAATATACATTGTCCTTCTCAGTAACAGGTGATACAGATGAGCCAACAGCAACAAAGCCATCCCCATAACCCTGCCTCCATTCATGGGGAGTGTTTTTTCCTGAGATAGATTCTAAGGAACCAATAATGTCAAAGGGTCCTTTTTTTATATAGGTCACATTATTCCCATAAATGTCAAAATGGGGGATAGTCTTTTCTAATTCTATTTTTTCAATGCTATTTATCTCCCTTATAAGATTGGAGTTCGTGCATAGCTCTCCTATAGGTACAAGAAATCTCCTTATGTAAGGCACTATAAGGCTTATAATCTTTGAGTATCTCATGACAATATCTGCAAACCTGCTTCCATAATGGGGTGTGGAGAGACAGATGAGTGCCTTTGGGGTTAGATTATATAACTGGAGTGCCCTCCTTGCCACAAGGCCTCCCCTTGAATGGGCAATGATAATATAGTCCTTAGAAGGCAGGGATGACACTATTTTTTTGAGCTCCCCTGCTGCCTCATCGATCGTGCTTTTTTCATCCTGGGTCCAGCTGGCTATATTGTATCTACCCTTTAGTCTCTCTGCAAAGGGGATGATGTCTTTTTCTTTTTTCAAAAGTCTTTTGAAAGTAATAAACAGGACCTTCTCCTCGAGGGGTTCAAACCATACCTTTTCACTGACCCCAAGGCCATGGATGAGGACTATCCAGACTTTACTGTCTGATTCTTGGAGGATCATATATTAGGTCTATTCATCCCTTTTTTCTGGTAGGACAGAGGCACTAACTTTAAGTATATTCTCTGTATCATCAGTCACCTTGAATCTATTATCAATCCTGTGGCCTATTATCCAGACTATCTCATGATTAGATAATAAAAAGGGTATATTCCTCCTCTTATCAAGTGGTATCTTTCTGGAGATAAAAAAATCCTTTACCTTAACCATATTGTCCATGCCCAGAGGCACAAATCTATCACCCTCACGAAAACATCTAACGGAGAGTCTGCCTATCTTGTCTCTGTCAAAGAATGCAATATTCTCTGATAACCTTGCCTCTATAGGTTTTGTGAAGGGTAATATCTCTTTTTTGAGATAGCTCTCTACCTCTAAGACCATACCAAAGGGTTCAAGGATATTTATGCCATCGTGGATATTAATGGTACCATCGAATATCAGAGGTGATGTTTTTTTTGTAAAGACAAGCTTATTATATATCTTTTTGATCTTGATACCTCTTGGGAGGTTCAATGTGAGGTTAGGTCTTGGCGAATTTATAATCTTTTCCACAAGGAACATATGCTGTCTCAATGGTATAAACCTATATTCCATATTATCTATGATACTGCTTAAGGCCCTGTAGCGTGTCTCTTTATCAAGGGATAAAAATCTCTCTATATCAATCCACAGGTCATCCCTATCTGGAAAAAGGTTTTCTTCTAAAAATGAGGAGACATTTTTCTGGAACACCCTATCCACCTCTGTTATATCATTGAGGAGCAAATATACCTTTTCTTTAAATGCAGGATTAAGCCTCTCCATCAAGGGGATTATTTCTTTTCTTATATAGTTTCTCTCATAGTAAGTCTTTTCATTTGATGAGTCCTCTACATAGGTGATGGAGTTTTCTTCAGCATACGCCTCTATCTCTGAGCGGTATGTATATAAAAGAGGGCGTATGATCTTATCTCTTATTATGGGGATGGAGGATAGACCCTTAAGACCACTTCCCTTTATAAGCCTTATAAGAAATGTCTCTATCTGGTCATCGAGGTTGTGGGCAATAGCTATCCTGTTGTACCCATGTCTCTCTGCCACCTCATTAAAAAATGCATATCTAATGTCCCTTGCCCCGTGTTGAATGGAGAGATGCTTTTCCCTTGAGTAAGCCTGAACATCAAATCTACCTGAATAAAATGGGACATGCCATCTATCAGCTAACCCCTTTACAAATGCCTCGTCTCTGTCAGACTCACTGCCTCTCAACTTATGGTTCACATGGCATATGGCAATATTAAAACCCTTTTTTTTAGACAACTTTAGGAGGATATGAAACAGGGTAACCGAATCTATGCCACCAGATACACCTACCAGGACCTTATCCCCATGCTTGATAAGGCTGTGTTCTTCCACAACCTTATCAATTTTATAAAGTAAATTCATAATAGATGGTTTTTCAGTATTATGGTGAGAAAGGGGTAGTCAAGATCCCCATTAATCAAGGCCTTTTCAGTTTAATGGGAACATGTTGAGCAACTCGATGAGCCACAGCTTGAACAAGAGCCCCCTGCCCCAGATGAGGATGGTTTAAATTTATAACCTACGGAGAAACCAAAGGAAGACATCTTTTTTGTAGGGTTTTCTGCACCGCAACGGGGGCAACTCTGTTTTTCATCCCTGAATACAATTACCTCAAACTCATTACCACACTTATCACATATATACTCATATATAGGCATCTTAAATTCTCCTTTCTCTATTTCTTTCTCTTCAATTCCTTTGTTACTTCAGGTATAAGTATATTCAGTCTCTCCCTGTATCTTGTTACATCTTCATCTATCCTCTTTATATCTATAGTTAATGCATTTTTTGCAAAATTCAATGCCTTCATAAATTTATTTTTGTAAAAAAAATAAAAGGCCGATGAATATAGATAGAAAAACTCTGCAGTTAAATTATTTTTGTTTATATACAATACCTTTTTCAAGAGCTGCCTTGATATGTCATAATATTCGCTTTCAAGATAGCTCATGGCTGACTTCTGTATTAAGAGCTCCCTCCCATCTCTATACAACTCATTTAAAAGCCTTGCATATCCCTTTTTTCCATAGATAGTTATCAGGTCTTTTTGATTCTCTAAGATAAAACGGGGCATAAGGTAGCTATCTTTATAGAGCTTAATGAGGTCTTTGAGTTGTGATACAAGCTCCCTCAGGAGTCTCTTTATCTCTTTGAGACCTTCTTTTAGCCTCTTTTCTGCCTTCTTTGTCAGTAGACTTATATCCTGGAGTATCTTTTTCTCTGTATCTGTGAATTCAGCCATCTCCCTTATATAATTAGGTCTGTAATATTCGATCTGATAGAGGTTTTCTCTGAACTTCATGGCCTCATGGAAGATATAACCCACTGTCATGTCATAGAGCTTTTCCTTATAGGTTGCATCCTCAGACCTCCTGTAAAGGGTATGGCACATCTCCTTAAGCCTGTATAGGCAGCTTCTGCCCCTGTCATCAACAAAGTCCTCTATGTATGAAAAATACAATTCACCTTTTCTGAAAAGTGTCTTGCACTCCATATACTTTTTATAAACGCAGATAGACTCTCTAATTAGGTCTATCTTGCTCTTCTCCTCGTTTACCCTCTTTGTCTCCAACTTTGTTACCATTGATTATCTGTCTCAACTCCTCTCCGTCTATGGATTCCCTTTCAAGGAGAGTCTGTGCTACCTTTTCAAGGAGATCCTTGTTATCGCTCAGTATCTTCTTTACCTTTTTATATGACTCATCGATAATGGATTTCACCTCGTTATCTATTTCCCTTGCTGTCTCTTCACTGTAATCCTTACCACCAAAGGAAGGGGTAATATCGAGAAATAGCGGCTTTCTATCCTTTTCAAAGGTTACATAACCTAATTTTTCACTCATCCCATATTCCTTGACCATGGATTTGGCTATATCTGTAGCCCTGTATAGGTCATTATGGGCGCCTGTAGATATCTCTCCAAATTTTATCTCCTCTGCTACCCTGCCACCTAAGAGGACACAGAGCCTATCGAGGAGTTCCTTTTTGGTCATGAGATAGCGGTCTTCTGTCGGCAGTTGCATGGTATAACCAAGTGCTGCTATATCCCTTGGTATTATGGATATCTTGTGGACAGGGTCTGTTG
>JAOAHW010000015.1 GCA_026415015.1 Syntrophorhabdaceae bacterium | reverse complement strand
ACCCATAACTATGAAGAATACAAGGAGGGTCTCCCATATACCCATAATAGCTTATATCTTCTCCTTGAATGTCACCTTCCCTGGTGTCTGCGTTGCAAGGGATGGGTTAATCTTTACCTGGACTATTACAATAAAGATGTATGCAAGGGAGAGGAGAATCCCTGGGACAATGCCTGATATGAGTAGCTTACCGATTGACTGCTCTGTTAGCATGCCATATACAACAAATCCAAGGCTCGGTGGTATTAGAAAGCTCAGTGTCCCGCCTGCTGCTATCACGCCTGTGGCAAGCCTGGGATTATAATTAAACTTTCTCATCTCAGGGAGGGCAATATTCCCCATGGCAGCAGCAGCAGCAACAGATGAACCGCTTACAGCAGCAAAGCCTGCGCAGGCAGCAATCGTTGCCACACCGAGACCACCTGGCAACCTCCTGAACCATTTATCAAAGGTAGTATACAACTCACCTGTTATCCCTGCAGTAGTTGCAAATCCTCCCATCAATATGAAAAGCGGGATTATTGTATAGGGATAGTTGGCTGCTACCTCATACAGGGTCTTGGCAACCACAGGGAGTGCTGCATCAAGGGATGTCAATGCCCATATGCCCAAAAAGCCGACAAACATCATTAGAAAGGCAATGGGCATGCCAAGTATCAAAAGTAACACAACAAGGGCGCAACCGAGTAAACCGACAAAGATAGGGCTAATCATTGGACTTATTCCTTTTAAGAAGGCTAAACTTTGTGATTACATCAACGAGGAGTTCAAGCCACAGGAGAAAACCACCAACTGCAACGAGTAACCTAAAGGGTCTCTGGGGGACCCTGAGCATATCAGATACTGTCTTTTCATGGATCCCCTCCATAAAACCCTGCCAGATAAGGATTGATATTATAAACATAGATGCAAGGGTAGTTATAATACCTATAATACTCCTTGTCTTTTCTGAAAACCTCTTTGTGAGAAAATCTACACCCACATGGCCTTTAACCTGCTGGGTGTAAGCAGCACCGAGGAGTATTACGATGGAGAGCATATATTCAGAGAGTTCTATAGTCCCTGGCAATGGTTTATCAAAAAAGTCCCTTCCAATAGCGTCAATAGTAGTTATCAACATCAATGGTATGGCAAAAAACATCCCGAAATAGCATAGACCCCTTGTTACCTTCCTTATTGCCCTCTGAAAACCCTCCATCTCCAACTCCTGTATATCAAATCATACTTTTTTAAACTCCGGCGGGCATGCCACAAGTTCAATGCCTCTTTTTTCGCACTCTTCATTCATGATAGCTACAGCCTTTCTCGCAGGCAGTTTTTTTGCTTCCATGTCTTTAACCCATGCCCTTGTCACATCCTGGAATTTTTTATACCACTGTTCTGCCTCTGATTTTGGCAGGTCAATAAGTTTAACACCTGCAGAGGTAATCTGTTTCATAAGCTCGTTCTTATAGACATCTCTTGTGAGACCGCCTGTGGTCTTGAATGGGTTTGTGCATACCTGGTCGATAAGCTTTTTCTGCTCCTCGGGGAGCTTATTCCATGCATTCAAGTTCATGACAACACCCTCAGATACGCATCCAAATGTGAGCACTGTCCCATATTTAGCCACCTCATAGAGCTTAAATCCCTGGACAAGGGGTGCACATGTAACAAGCCCGTCTACTGTTCCTGTCTCCATGGCCATATAGACATCACCGAGGGGCATAAAGACAGGTTCAGCACCTAAGGCCTTTATGTAATTTGTCTGGTGTCCCCCAGGGGAACGGAGCTTCATACCCTTTAAGTCAGCCATCTTTGAGACAGGCTTTTTAGTCCAGATAAAAGACTGGATACAACCGTTTAATTCAAGAACCTTAACATTTTTGAATTCATCCTTGAGTATCCTGTTGTAGACTGCATTTCCAATATCTGCTGCAAGGTCTTTGCCGTCAACCCATACAGCCAAAGAGAGAACATCTGTTAGGGGAAAGCGACCAGGTGTCCAGGTTGCTGTAAAATATCCCATGTCAGACATGCCTTTGGCAACAATGTCAAAGTGTTCTGGGCCTTTACCAAGGGCACCTCCTGCGTACATGGTATATGCAATCTTCCCATCACTTTTCTTCTTCAATTCCTCGAGCATGGGTACCCATACTGTCTTTACTTCCTTGCCTACAGGCGGATGCCAGGTGCTGAACTTAATCTGTGTTGTCTGGGCGTGCAGGATTTTAGGGTCAAGCATTCCCATACCTGCAGCAGCACTGCCAACAAGGAGGGCCTTTAAAAAATTTCTCCTTGATAGATCCTCACAAAACTCACACATAAAACCTCCTCCTTTCTTTTTTTTAATGCTTCATATTACTATAATAACCCCTGGTTCAGCCATATTCAATATACCGTCCTTTTTAAACCCATCTTACAGTAATGGTTTTCTGGTCTAAAAATAATCTTACTGAATCAAACCTTGATTTTGCTGCACCGAAAAAGGACTGCCTCTTTGAGCCAAGGGGGAAGAATGCATAAGGCTGAGGGATACCGGCGTTAATACCCACATTTCCCACATTGCACTCACGGATGAACTTACGGGCGTTTTTACCGCTCTCTGTAATAAGGCATGCTGAGTGGCCATAATCTGTAGTTGTATTTATCCACTCTATGACCTGGTCAAGAGACTCTGCACGGATAAGGTTTGCTACAGGACCAAATGACTCTTCTTTTGCGATCTCCATCTGGGGATGAACATCCTCAAATATTGTAGGTCCTAAATAATATCCCTTCTCATAGCCCTTAATCTTTAGACCCCTGCCGTCAAGAAGCAGCTTTGCACCCTCCTGGATGCCCTTTTCAATAAACCTCTCCACCTTTTCCCTGTTCTGGTTGGTTGTCATAGGTCCCATCTCAGATGATTCATCAAGCCCATACCCGACCCTCATGGCCTTGGCTGCATTTAAGAACTTTTCTTTTAATTCATCATAGATATTGCCAATAACAGCCACATTGTCAGAGCCAAGACACCTCTGACCTGACATACCAAAGCAACCTCTAAGCAGATAATTGGCTGCAGCATTCAGGTCGCCATCCGGGGCTACGGCTATAAAGTTTTTACCATTGCCATTTATAGAAGACCTCTTGCCAAGTGTCCCGCATAGTTCAAATAATTGTTTCCCCACAGCAGAGGAGCCAATAAAACCTACACCTGCAACCCTTGGATCAGATAAGATCCTCTTATTAAGCTCGAAATTAGTGCCAATATGGACAAGATTTAGAACCCCTGGGGGAAAACCAACCTGTTCAGACACCTTAAAAACAGCCTCTGATGCCACAGGACACTGCCAGCTCGGTGCCACAATTACAGTGCAGCCACATGCCAGGGCATATGGGACAAAAGAAGACCGGGCATGCATTGGTATATTCCCTGGTGTCAGTATGAGAAATACCCATACAGGTTCCCAGGACATAAAACAGTCTATGCCTGGGGCAAGCTGCTCCATATACT
>JAOAHW010000228.1 GCA_026415015.1 Syntrophorhabdaceae bacterium | reverse complement strand
AGAGACTAAGCAGTAGGGATGCAGGCTGGCTCGGCCTTGTCATCCTCCTTATAATACTCCCTTTAATCCCTGCCTTTGCAGCCAATTCATTTCGTATGCACATTATGGTGCTTATCATGCTCTTTGCAAGCATGGCACAGGCATGGAATATTATCGGTGGTTACTGCGGCCAGGTATCCTTTGGCCACTCAGTCTTTTTTGGTATCGGTGCATACGGTGCAGGTATGGCAGTGGTTACATATGGGGGCACACCTTGGTTAGGGATACTTATAGGTATGGTCATAGCTGCTATAGTGGCTGTTATTATAAGTTACCCATGTTTTAAACTCAGCGGGCACTATTTTGCCATAGCCACATTTGCCATTGTAGAGATATTTAACAGAGTATTTCTTGTATGGGACTGGATAGGAGGTGCACTGGGCCTGGACTATCCTATGATAACAGAGGGCATCAAAAATATCATGTGGCATAGTTCCAAAACAGGCTATTATTATTGTGCCCTTGTAATATTTGTAATTATATTCGGTATTGTCAGGTGGCTTGAGGGACATCGTTTTGGATATTATATGAGGGCAGTGAGGGAGGGACAGGAGACTGCTGAATCCCTTGGTGTGAACAGCACAGCAGTAAAACTATCTGCCATGGCATTATCCGCTGCCATGGCTGCCTTATGCGGTGCTTTTTTTGTCCAGTACAATCTCAGGGTAGACCCGCCTATGGTTATGTCACTCGATACCTCTATGAAGTTTGTCCTTGTAACAATATTAGGGGGCTCAGGGACACTTATCGGCCCCCTACTCGGTGCAGTAGTCCTTATACCCCTTCAAGAATACACAAGGGCATTTTGGGGTGGTCTTGGTGGTGGTGTTGACCTGATTATCTTTGGCCTTCTTATAATCCTCATGGTTGTTAAACAGCCTGCAGGGATGATAGGTATCCTAAATAATATACAGAAGAGGTATCTTAAGAAAAAGAAGATTATGAGGGAGGTCATGGAAGATGGCACTCCTTGATGTCTCCCATGTTACCATGAAATTCGGGGAATTGGTGGCATGTGATAAGGTAAGTTTTGCTGTAGAGGAAGGCGCTATTGTAGGCCTTATAGGCCCAAACGGGGCAGGCAAGACAACCCTTTTTAACTGTATCTCAGGTCTATATAAGCCATCATCAGGCCGCATACTCTTTAATGGAGAGGATATAACAGGTTTGAAACCCTTTGAGATTGCCAGGAAAGGTGCTGTAAGGACATTCCAGATAGTCCGTCCCTTAAAAGATATGACTGTATTCGATAATGTCCTTGTGGGCGCATTTTTAAAATCCAGGGAAAACCATATTGCCTTTGAGAAGGCAAAGGAGTGCATAAGGCTCTGTAAACTTGAGCATTTTCAGAAAAAATTAGCAGGGGAACTCTCAATAGGTGGGAAAAAACGCCTTGAGATGGCACGGGCCCTGGCAACAGAGCCTAAACTACTCATGCTCGATGAGGTTATGGCAGGGCTCACCACAACAGAGATAAAGGCATCTATCGAGGTTATACAACGTCTAAGGGACAATGGGATGACCATAATGATTGTGGAGCATGTAATGGAGGGGATTATGCCAATAGCAGACAAGATAGTTGTCCTTGATGGAGGTGTAAAGATTGCAGAGGATGTCCCTGAGGCTATTGCCAACAACGAAAGGGTAATAGAGGCCTATCTTGGTGCAAAATACAGCCAGCGATATAGACATAGGAGAGGTGATAAGTCAAATGGCTGAGCCTATTTTAAAGGTCTCTCATCTCTATGCAGGTTATGATGGCATCCCTGTTATCCATGGTATATCTTTGGAGGTCATGCCAGGCGAGCTTGTGGCAATAGTGGGCGCCAACGGTGCAGGAAAAACCACCACAATGCGGACAATCTGTGGTCTTAATAATCCTCTTAAGGGAAAAATCATCTTTGAGGGCAGGGACATATCAAGACTAAAGGCCCACGAGACCTTAAGGCTTGGTATAAGCTATGTACCTGAAGGCAGGAGGTTGTTTGCCAAGCTCTCTGTGGAGCAGAATCTAAATCTCGGTGCATATGCAGAAAATATGAGCCTCGAGGTAGAACGAAGGAGGGAGGAACTACTAAAGATATTCCCTGTCCTTAAAGAAAGGGCAAAACAGAGAGCCGAGACCTTAAGCGGTGGGGAGCAGCAGATACTTGCCATTGCCAGGGGCCTCATGTCCCAACCAAAACTCCTCATGCTCGATGAGATGTCTCTTGGGTTGATGCCCAGTATGGTGGACAGGATGATGGAGATCATAAAAGACATAAACAAAAGGGGCACCACAATACTACTTGTGGAGCAGATGGTTCAAGAGGCTCTTGAGATAGCAAATCGTGGTTATGTTATCCAGAACGGAAGGATAGTCCATTCAGGTTCAGCCTCAGAACTCCTCGATTCAGAGGAGGTCCGTAAGGCATATATGGGCATGTAGCCTTCATCTCTCCATGATTTATAAAAATCAGACAAAGGCATATACATACGCATCTTTTACGGTGTTGTTTTGGTCAACCGTGGCTACTGCCTTTAAGATTGCCCTTAAAGAGATGAACAACATCCAGGTACTTCTCGTAGCCAATACCACATCTCTTTTGGTCTTTGGCATCACCCTTATCCTCCAGAAAAAACTATCTAAGTTAAAGGATTCAGGCTTTTATGGATTAGGGCGATCAGCCCTTCAGGGGTTTCTGAACCCCTTTTTATACTACCTTGTTGTATTCAAGGCATATAGCCTCCTGCCTGCCCAGGTGGCCCAGCCTGCAAATTTTGTCTGGCCTATAGTTCTTATGGTGCTCTCTGCACCCATACTAAAACAACCTTTGAAGGCTAAAGGTCTGATGGCATTGTTTATCAGCTTTTCAGGGGTCATGATACTCTCAAGCCAGGGAAAATTATCTTCTTTCAAGGTTGTAGAGCCATTAGGGGTAGGTCTTGCCCTTTTTTCTTCAGTTATATGGTCATTTTTTTGGCTTCTCAATCTAAAGGATAACAGGGATGACCTGGTCAAGCTTTTTCTAAGTTCTTTTTTTTCAAATATCTATATATATCTTTTTGCACTGATAAGAGGTGACCTATTTCCAATATTATCTTTACCTCTTGTCCCTGCAATATATATAGGACTATTTGAGATGGGGGTCACATACATCCTGTGGCTTAAGGCGCTTAGGCTCTCAGAGACTACAGGCAAGGTGTCTGGCTTTATATATCTTACCCCTTTTATCTCCCTTATCTTTATAAGTCTGGTCCTAAAAGAAGAATTATACTACACTTCATTCATAGGCCTTTGTCTCATTGTAGGTGGGGTTATAATTGGTGAGATGAGAAAAGGGGTTTTTAGTCATTAAAAAAAGCAGTGTTCTATCCAAATCTATATTGGACCCCGTATTCACCCCTTGGGTATTGCCATTCTATTGCCCCTTCTATACAAGCAACCTTACATGTCCCGCACTCTAAACACCCTGCAAACTCCACCACCACCTCATTATTCTCCTCATTGAATGTATAGAGGTGTCCTGGGCAGACAAAGAGACAGTATTTTATCTTACACCTTGTCCTGCAGATATCATGGTTTATCTTTATATGGCTTTCCTTATCAACCTTGAATGCGTCAAGGGCGAGTTTTTCATCTACTCTCATATCTACCTCAGATATTCTTGATGCTGTAGAGTTCTTTAAGCCTCTTGAAGCTAATCATGCCAGATGATTTGAGTTCTCTCCATAATGTCTGACCTATCTTTTCCTTTGGCTGGTCACCAAACCACATAACCTTTTCAACAAAATAGGGGAAGTATTTTGGGTAGAATGTGAAAAAGGCATCATTGTCAAGAAAATCAGGCATGTCCTTACAATTTATCATGTCCTTAAGGACAAAGGTCTCTTTTAGTCTTGACTCATATGCTGATAGTGTCTGAGCAGAGTAATCTGCCTTCTGTCTTGCCATAAGTATTGTCTCTGCTGCAATAATCCCTGATGCAATAGCAAATTCCATACCCCTCACAGTAACGCCCATATTCAAAGCAAATCCTGCTGCATCCCCTGTTACGAGTATACCATCTCCGTAGAGCCTCGAGATGTTATTGTAACCGCCCTCTGGTATGACATGGGCTGAGTATTCTATGAGATTGCCACCATCTACGAGTCTTTTTATCTCATATCTTGCCTTGAAATCATCGAGAAGTGTATGGGCCTCAAGGGTCGGTGCCTTCTCCATTAAAGCCTTAATCCCTATTACAACCCCGAGGGAGATGGTATCTTTGTTTGTATATAGAAACCCCCCACCAAACATCCCTTTTGTTACATCACCCAGGAAAAGATGGGCACATCCTTCGTCTTTTTCCACATTAAATCTGTCGTTTATCTTCTCCTCAGAGAGTTCTATTACCTCTTTTATGCCAACAGCATAGTTTTTTGGTTTCATCTTGGGTCTTAGCCCTGCCTTTTCTGCCATAAAGGAGAGGACCCCATCGGCAGCAACAACCACATGGGCAGGTATCTCCTCTTCCCCTGATATGATACCGGCGACTTTTTTGTCCTCCCAGATAAGGTCATCTACCTTTTTTGTGGGGATTACAAAGACCCCTTTTTCCATGAGCCTCTCTGATAGCCACCTGTCAAGGGTAGCCCTGAGGACAGTATAACTATGGCCTGTCTTTCTTAGTCTTTCCCCTGTGAAATCTATATTAAGTGAATTAT
This sequence comes from Syntrophorhabdaceae bacterium, assembly GCA_026415015.1. Lineage (GTDB taxonomy): Bacteria > Desulfobacterota > Syntrophorhabdia > Syntrophorhabdales > Syntrophorhabdaceae > DTOV01. Next base: position 7,848 of record JAOAHW010000228.1, on the reverse strand, counting down.
TCTCCCCTAAAAGGCTCCATCTCTCACGGACAACCTTTCTCTCTAAGGGAGCACCATCAAGCATATCCCCTATCAAAGATTTAATAGGCTCAAGATAGAGTCTACCACCAGTAACATTCTTGCTCCCAGGAAAGTCTCCCCTCTCAAGGACAATCACCTGAAGGTCATTGTCTGCAAGCCTGTAAGCACAGGCAAGCCCTGATAACCCCCCTCCTACTATTACTGCATCTATTTTTTCCACATCATGCCTCTTGTTTTAAAGACTTAAGCCCCTCTTTCAGGGCAGGAAGTATATTGAACAGGTCATCCACTATACCATAGTCTGCATATTGAAATATAAGGGCATTGGGGTCTTTATTCACTGCAACTATGACCTTTGATGTATCCATGCCCATGGTATGGTGGAGGGCACCTGAGACACCACAGCCTATATATAGCTTTGGTGAGACTGTCTTACCACTTTTGCCAATCTGGTCTTCATAATCACGCCACTTGCTGTCCACCACAGCACGAGAGGCGCCTACCCTACCTCCTAAAATCTCTGCAATCTCCTCAAGGACCTTGAAGTTCTCAGGTCCCTTCATGCCCCTGCCTCCGCATACAATAAAATCAGCCTCCTGAAGGTCAACTTTTTTCGACCCCCCCTTATCTATTTTTACTGCATTGACCCTTGAATCCATGTTAATTTCTATTCTCTCCTCTATTATTTCACCATTAATCTGTCTCTTTTCTATAGAGAAGGAGTTAGGTCTGAATGTAATGATAGAAATAGGTGCATTCTGTGTAGTGACCCAGGATATTATCTTGCCACCATAGATAGGCTTTTTTATCTTGATCTCACCGTCAGAAACCTCTATCCCGACAGCATCGGATACTATAGGTGCATCGAGTCTTGCAGCAAGCCTTGGGAAAAGGTCTTTCCCTGTGATAGTTGATGCACCCAAGACGAGATAGGGTGAATATTTTTTTATCAGATACTCCATGGTATCTGTGTAGGTATCCCATCTGTATTCCTTTAATGCCTCTTCGTCCACTGATATGATCTTGTCGGCAAAAGGTTTTATCTCCTCTGTTAGGCCTTTTGTATCAAAGCCCAGCATAACAGCATACAGGCCAGAGGATAGTTTTTCAGCGAGCTCCTTACCCTTTGAAAGGAGTTCAAAGCTTGTTTTCCGTATCGATCCATCCTTAAATTCTATAAAAACAAATATATCCTTTGACATAAATCAATCTCCTTGCTATAGAACTTTTGCTTCTTCTCTTAATAGTTTGATAAGCTTTTTAACCTTTTCCTCAGGGGTCTCACCCTCTATCATCTTGACAGCCGGTCTACCCTTTGGTGTCTCATAGGATAAAATCTTGATCTTCGAGGCATCTCTACTCAATAATTCCCTTGAGAGCCCTAGGGATGCAGGGTCTACAACAGGTATATTGGCCTTCATTGCCTTCATGACCCCAGTTATGAGGGGCACCCTCGGCTCATTGATACCCTTTTGTGTTGTTAGGAGGGCAGGTAGCTGAACCTCTTTTGTCTCTTTGCCTCCCTCTATATCGCTTTCAACAATTATCTTTTTATCATCCGCCACTTCGAGTTTTGTAATAGCAGTAACATGGGGTATCTTCAGTAATTCAGCCACCATAGCACCTATATTACCATTTTCATCATCTATTGCCTGTCTGCCACATAATATTAAGTCAAAACCCTCTTTTTTTGCAAAACCTGCCAGTATCTTCGCTGTTATTAAAGGATCATCTGTATCAAGATCTGTATTATCAATAAGATATGCCTGGTCTACACCCATGGCAATGGCTGTCCTTAAAGCCTCCACAGCCTTTTTTCCACCATAGGTGCATACAGATATCTTTGAATCCTTGACCTTTCCTTTTAGCCTGATGGCCTCTTCTACTGCAAACTCATCAAAGAAGTTGAGATTGTATTTGTTTTCAATCTCTAAAGACCTGTTATCGCCTTTTATCAATATCCTTGCCTCTGTATCAGCTACCTGTTTAATAAAAACGAGTATGTTCACCTTTTTGCCTCCTTATCATTTATAGATCAGACACCGTGATACCGATTATATCAAAGCTTTCCGATGATGCTTCTGCCTATAAAGTCTTTTAATACTTCATGGGTGCCACCTCCATAAAGGAGGAATCTTGCATCCCTAAAATATCTCTGTGGTGTATATTCATAGGCAAAGGCATTAGCGCCATAGATCCTCGTCACCTCATCAACAACCTTAAGACAAACCTCAGTGGCAAACATCTTTGCCTCAGCAGCAATCAACCTGCTGTCCATGCCGTTTTCCAGCATCCATGCCCCATAATATATCATAAGCCTTGCGGCATTCATAAGGGTATCCATATCAGCAAACTTTTCCCTGATAAGTTGATAGTTTCCTATGGGTTGCCCAAAGGCTACCCTCTTTCTGGCAAACTCAAGTCCCTCATTATATGCACCTTTTGCAATACCCAATGCCATAGCACCTGTCATCAGCCTTACCTCATCAAGTATATCGCCTACATAATTTACACCTTTTCCAAGTTCCTCACCAAGTAAATTTTCTTCAGGTACCCACACATTGTCAAATACAAGCTCACCTGTTACTGTACCTCTACAACCGAGTTTATTTAGAATCTGACCACTTGAAAACCCTGGCGTCCCCTTTTCCACAAGGAAGAAGTCCAAACCCTTTAATCCTTTAGAGGGGTCAGTGGTGGCTAAAACAGTGCAGAAATCACAGATAGGGCCATTTGTAATCCACATCTTTGTCCCGTTTATCCTCCAGCCATTGCCATCTTTTACAGCTGTTGTCCTGGTGGCACCGAGGTCTGAGCCAGATTGGTCTTCAGTGAAGCACATGGTGGCTATCTTCTCGCCTCTCATGGCAGGATAGAGACACCTCTCCTTTATAGAATCGCTCCCAAATCTATATATAAAATATGTACCCATGAGGATATTCATAATAACACTCTGGGCAAAGCCAACAGAACCCCTTGCAATCTCCTCATAAAAGGTCATGCACATTATCTTATCTGCATTCATACCCCCTATCTCTTCTGGATAGCGGAGTCCAAGGTATCCAAGACTTGTAAATTCTTTCCATAATTCCCAAGGGAATTCATCCTTTTCGTCTATCTCCTGGGCCTTTGGGGCAACCATTTTATCCACTGTATCAACTATAACCTTTTTAAAAAACTCCTGCTGTTCTGTTAAGGTAAAATCCATAAAAACCCCTCCTCGTAAGAAAATAGATGATAATTTTGTATACAATATTTTAATGCAAAATTTTTGTCAAGCAAAATTAAGCTTAATTTTCAAGTTTCTACAAAACATCTTAATTTTGTTGACCTTACAGGGTGTTTTAATTTCCTAATGGCCTTGGCCTCTATCTGTCTTATACGCTCCCTTGTGACCTCAAATATCTGACCAACCTCCTCAAGGGTATGGTCATATTTTTCACCAATACCAAAACGTTTTCTTATCACCTTTTCCTCTCTTGGCGTGAGTGTTGCCAGGACAGCGTTTAACTGGTTCACAAGGTCACCGTATATAGCAGTATCCTGGGGTGTGGGTGATGCCTTATCCTCCACAAAGTCTGCAAGATGGGTATCCTCATCATCGCCTATGGGGGTCTCAAGGGATATGGGTTCCCTTGTTATCCTTAATGCCTTTCTTACCTTATCTACACAAAAACCTACCCTCTCGGCAATCTCATCAGGGAACGGCTCCCTGCCAAGCTCCTGCACAAGCTCACGGGATACCCTGATTATCTTGTTTATAGTCTCTATCATATGGACAGGTATCCTTATTGTCCTTGACTGGTCTGCCAAGGCCCTTGTTATAGACTGTCTTATCCACCATGTGGCATATGTGCTGAACTTGTATCCTCTTTTATATTCAAACCTGTCAACAGCCTTCATAAGCCCGATGTTACCTTCCTGGATAAGGTCCAGTAGAGACAGGCCCCTGTTTGTATATTTCTTTGCCAGACTTACCACAAGTCTTAAGTTTGACTTAACGAGCTCATTCTTTGCGCTGAGACACCTCTTTTCTGCATCTTCTATCTTTTTGAGATAGTCTTTTAATACATCTGGAGATATACCTGATTCAAGCTCTATCTTTTCGAGTCTCTTGAAGAGCATGACAATATTTTTATCATTGTCTTTTTTACCTTTTTTCTTTAACCTTTCTATCTCATTCTCAGTCTTTTCTATCTTGTCAATGTATCTTTTCATCCTCCAGACTATCTTATCTATTATCTTTCTCGTGAGATTGAGGTCTATTATGATACTTTTTATCTCATCCCAGTCTTTTTTCGATAGACTCTTTTTACCTGTATAGATAGTTTTTATTCTCTCTAACTGTTTTATGAGTCTCTCCCTGTGAAATTCAAGCTCCATATCATTGCAATCATCGTCATCAATATCCAGGGTTACATCCCTGGCAGTCATCTTAGATGTCTTTAATGCTGTAAGGACATTTATAAGTTCCTTCACAGTACCAGGGAATGAGAGGATAATCTGTTTTACCTCCTCTTTTGCCTCCTCCATCCTCAATGCAATCTCTTTTTCCCCTTCCCTTGTGAGAAGAGACAGGCTGCTCATCTCCTTTATATAGTGCCGTACAGGATTTCCAACGTCACCATCGTGAAAACCCTCGAGATCTTCGCTGAATATCTCTTCAAATCTGTCATTCCCTGATATTATCGTCCCATTATCTTCATTAATGTCAAATATATCCATCTCATCGAATATGGTCTCGGTTCTTTCAGCCTTAACCAAGATAGATGAAAACTCTTTTTGTTCCTTATTTTCATCGAATCCAAAAAATTCTTTCACCTTATTAGGCATGGTTACCTCACTTGTTTTATTTTTTTAAAAGTGCCAGGACCTGCCTTTTTTCATTAAGCAGACCCATAATAACCATATGGTCACCCCTTTTTTCCGCCTCTGAAAGTTTTTCTGTTATCTTGACAAGCTCCTCTTTTATAAATTTCTTTTCCACATGTCTCAGATAATCAAGTAAAATCCTTTCCAGCTCCTCTTCTGTACATTCGATTCTATCGAGGGCAGATTCACAGACAACTACCTTTAGTTGCTGGTCCTCCAGGCTGTTTATAAAGGCATTCACCTCAAAGACCATTGATTTTTCGAAATAATCCAGCACCATCTGAAGAACCTTTTTAATAGCACCCTCTTTTATGAACCTCATCACCCCCTTTTCCTTAAAGAATTCAATTAGATTGGGATTATTCATAAGGATACCTATTACCTTTTTCCCTATGATATCCGTTGTGTTTTCAAATGTATTCTGAAAATCATCGGTTTTATGAAATGCCTTTGACTTTTTTCCATCCCAAAAAAGATGTTCCTCCACATGGGTAAGCTCTGATACCCTTTTAATATATATGCCCTTTTTTACCTCATTCTCTATATTCTCTATATAGGGCATTACATTTTTTATGAAAGATAGTCTTCCTTCAAGGCTGTTGACCCCGCTCTTTTTCAAATGAAAATCAAGATAAAAGTCAAGGATGGGCTTTTTTTCAGCCAGAACCTCCATAATTCCATCCCTGCCCTTCTCCCTTACAAAACTATCAGGGTCATGCCCCTGGGGGAGGACAACTACCTTAGCATTTATATCCATCTCAGAGAATAGGCCTATTAATCTGATAGCACTCTTTATCCCTGCATCGTCTCCATCTAACATAAGTGTTATATTTTCAGTATAATTTTTCAATTTTAGTATCTGCTCTTTTGTTATAGATGTCCCGAGGGTGGCCACTATATTTTTGAGTCCATTCATATAGAGGGATATAAAATCAAAATATCCCTCCACAATATATACCTCATCTGCATCGCTTATATATTTTCTTGTTTTATCGAGCCCAAAAAGGGATGTCCTCTTGGAATATATGGATGATTCAGGCGAATTTATATATTTTGGTATGGCATCCTTTTCTAATGCCCTACCGCCAAAGCCAATAATCCTCCTGTTTATGTCGAATATGGGTATTATTATCCTGCCCCTGAATATATCATAGATCTCATTGTTTGTTGACCTTATTATCCCTGTCCCCATAAGAAGGTCTACTGGTATCCCTGAATCCTTGAGTAATCTTTTAAAATCTATCTTTCTGTCACTGAACCCAATCCTGAATTCCTCTATAGTGTCTTTATTAATACCCCTTTTTAAGAGATACTGCATGGCATTTGGGGAGTTTTTGAGATTTTTTACATAATATTCTGAAAGCCTCCACATGGCATCGAAGAGATTAGACCTCTTGGAGCCCACACCCCTTGATAGCTTTATCCCATATTGCTTTGCAAGCGCCTCAATTGCCTCGCTGAAACTCATGTTTTCATGTTTCATTACAAAATGCACCAGGTTTCCACCTTCGTGACAGCCAAAACAGTAAAATATCTGTTTCTCTGTGCTCACAGTAAAAGATGGGGTCTTCTCTTGATGAAAAGGGCAGAGACCCACATAATCCTTCCCTGCCTTCCTTAGTTTTACATACTGGGATACAACATCCAGTATATCAATTTTTGAGAGTATCTCATCGAGATTTCCAGTCATACAAGCTCCAGAATCGTTATGCCTGTGTTTTTTTCATCCCTTGTTATGCCTTTTATATATTTTGTATCGGCAAAGTGTTTCTTCACAGCATCCATAAGCCTGCCTGTCCCTATACCATGGAGCACCCGTACCTTCTGTATACCCTGGATAACAGCCCTGTCCACAAACCTGTCAAGCTCCTTTAGTGCCTCATCAACCCGCATACCCATTATATTTATCTGCGGTACATCTATATGTTCATATTCCACTTTTACATCAGGTCTTTCATTGTTAGAAGGCTTTTTTTCATGCTTTGGCAGCCTTGATATAAACCCCCTGTTTATCTTTGTCCTGAGATTGCCAATAACAACCTCAGCGGTCTCACCATCTCCATCTATATCAGCAATATATCCTTTAACCCCGAGATTCTTTATCTGGACATAGTCTCCTATCTTTATGTCTTCTTGTTCTGATTTCGTCTCCTTTATATGGTCCCTCCTCAATGTTATGACCTTCTTCTTTGCAGTCTTAAGAGAAGCCCTGTCTTTTTTTGCAATCTCTTTTCTTATCTCCTCTATCTCTAATTCCAGCTCATCAAGTTTTATACGGTATTTTTCCTCTAATGACCTTAGATATCCATCTCTTTTTTCTTTAAGAAGGGACAGTCTCTTTTTTAAATCCTCCCTGATCTTTTTTACCTCTGCAAGTTCATGTTCCAATTCGTGTTTTTTCTCTTTAAGGGAGCCTATAAGCTCATTTAGCATGTGTTCCTGGGACCCAAGATACTCATAGCTTTTTTCTATTATCTTTTCAGGTACAGATATATTCTTTGCAACGTTTATGGCGTTACTGTATCCTGCAATACCATAGGTCAATCTGTATCTCGGTTTCATGGTATCCGGGTCAAAATCAGTGGCCACATTAATGGCAAAGGGTTTTGTATATCCGTATGACTTGAGGAGATTAAGGTGTGTCGTCACAATGACCCTTGAGCCCTTCTCTACAAAGGCATCTATTACGGCCATGGATATGGCAGATGCCTCCTGAGGCTCAGTGTTACCGCCTATCTCGTCAATGAGTATAAGCTCATCTCCTGCTGCCCTGTTATAGAGCTCTGTTATGGTCTTCATGTGGGCGGTAAAACTGCTCAGTTCCATGGATATATCCTGTTCATCCCCTATAATGGCATATATGCCTGAGAAGAGAGGAACCTGGGGCCTGCCAGCAGCAGGTATAAAAAGGCCTGCCAGTGCCATGGCCGAGAGTAGCCCTGCAGTCTTCAGGGC
>JAOAHW010000205.1 GCA_026415015.1 Syntrophorhabdaceae bacterium | reverse complement strand
AGATGTGTATAAGAGACAGATCTTATGCACAGGCTAAATGAAGCAGGGGTTGACCCCCTTTCACCGGAAAATCATCTCATTATAACCACAGGCCCTGTAAATGACACAGGGATATGGGGTTCCAGTAGATATGGGGTGATCACAAAAAGCCCCCTTACAGGGTATCTATCCCACTCCTATTCAGGGGGGCATGTGGCAGAACATATAGGCAGGACAGGGTATGATGCAATAGTAATAAAGGGCAGAAGCCCTGAGCTTGTCTACCTTGAGATAAATGACAGGGATGTATTATTTAGAGATGCAGGGGATATATGGGGCACTGATACATATAAAGCAGAGGATTATATATATGAAAAGATAGGGAGAAAGGATGCAGGGATAATTGTAATAGGCCCTGCTGGTGAAAGGCTTGTCCGTTTTGCCAATATTACAAACAATAGATGGAGGTGCGCAGGCAGGACAGGCGTGGGTGCTGTTATGGGCTCAAAGAACATAAAAGGCATAGCCTTCTATGGTTCACAAAAGAGGGTTGTGGCTTATCCAGATGATGTTATGAAATTCCACAATGAATGGAAAAAAAGGGTCAATGACTTTCCTGCAGCCCAGGTATACAAGAGAATAGGGACACCAGGGCTTGTCTCTATAATAAATCATTTTGAGGCATTCCCTGCCCGCTACTGGTATGATGGTAGATTAGAGGGATGGGAATCCATAAGTGGCGAGACCCTCCATGAGGATTTTTCAGTGAAACCCCGTGCCTGTCATATGTGCCTCCTTGCCTGCAGCAGGATGACAAAAATAGAGAAAGGCAGATATGCAGGGCTAAAACTCGAAGGCCCGGAATACGAGACCATATATGCCTTTGGTGGCCTTTGTCTCATAAAGAGCCTCGATGATATAATCTTTCTAAATGACCTATGTGACAGGCTTGGTTTGGATACCATAAGCGCAGGAAACCTCTGTGCCTTTGCCATTGAGGCATCGAAAAAGGGGCGTATAAGGGACAAACTGGAATATGGCGATGTAGAGGGGATAATAAAGCTACTCCATGAGATTGCTGTTCGAGAAGGAACAGGCGCTGTCCTTGCAGATGGCATCGTGTCTGCAGCAAAGACATGGGATATGGAGGATGTGGCTATCCATGTAAAGGGCATGGAGCCCGCAGGTTATGACCCTAGGTATTTTAAGGGCATGGGCTTGGCCTATGCCACATCAGACAGGGGTGCATGTCACCTCCGCTCTACCTTTTTCAGGGCAGAGGCATCAGGGATTATCGCCCCGGACAAGATAGAGGGCAAGGCAGAGATCTTTATAGACTTTGAAGACAGGCTTAACCTCCACGACAGCCTCATTGTATGCAGGTTTTACAGGGACCTCTATGGCTGGGATGAGCTTGCCAGGATAATCCGCATCACAACAGGTATGGACCTGAAAAAACAGGGGCTTATGGAGATAGCCTCTCATATACAGGATGCAACAAGGCTCTTTAACATCAGGGAAGGCATGACAAGAAAAGACGATAGCCTACCTGCCCGTTTTTTCAGGGAGCCAATAGGCTCTAATAAAAACCTTATAAAAGAGGAAGAACTTGAATACATGAAGGATGATTACTACAGGCTCAGGGGATGGGATAGCCTTGGCATACCAAAAAAAGGTATTGAACAATAGAGGCCTGAAACTATATTTTCTGGCCTATCCATGAGGCCTTTATTGACTATGCTACAGAAGGGCCAATCCCAGGATGAGAAGATAATTGAAGATAGGTATTGCCATATATAATTTTAATCCTAAAAAAGGTGGGGCAGAGAGGTATGCCTTTGACCTCTCTAATATGCTTTTAAAAAGGGGCCATGAGGTCTATGTGATATGCAGAAACGCTGTAGAGGAAAAGGGGCTAAAGATAGTAAAGGTAAAGACTATAGATTATCCAAGGTGGCTTAGGACCCTCTCTTTTGCCTTAAAGCACAGAGAGGTGATAAAATCCCTGGGTATTGATGTGGTTTTAGGATTCGGCAACACCCTGGAACTTGATGTCTATCAGAGCCACGGTGGTGTCCAGAGGGTATGGATGGACAGGGAGATTGCAAGCTACGATAACGCATTTGAGAGAAACATGAAGGCATTGCTTTTAAAGACGAGCATCCACCAGAAGATACAGGAGTGGATTGCTGAATATCCTGTCCGTATGAGGAGGTTCTACAGGATTGTCGCCATATCAGACATGGTGAAAAGACATATGATGGGGCATTTTAATCTATCAGAGGGCTCAATCGATGTAGTGTATAATGGTGTAGACACTGAGAGGTTTAGACCTAAAGACCCAAAACCAAATGGCATAATAAGGATACTTTTTTCAGGGGGAAACTTTAGGCTAAAAGGTCTGTCACCGCTTATAATGGCTGCAGGCAGGCTGGTAAAACAGGGTAAGTCCTTTGAGCTCATGGTCATGGGTAGGGGCAGGCAGAGGCGTTACAGGAGGATAATAGACAGGCTTGGCATAAGTGATTTTGTTAAATTTATGGGCGAGACATCTACCCCTGAAGAGGCATACAGGCAATCCCATTTCCTTGTGCACCCCACTTTTTATGATGCCTGTTCCCTGACAACAATGGAGGCAATGGCATCAGGGCTCCCTGTTATCTCCACCCAATGGAATGGGGCATCTGCCCTGATTTCAAAAGATGAGGGGTTTGTCATTGATGAACCCCGAGATATTGAGGGGCTCTATAAAGCCATGACAGAACTTCTTGATAGGGAAAAGGCAGAGGCTATGGGTAAAAACGCAAGGTTAAAGCTTGAGTCATATACCATGGAAAGGAATGTTAAGGAGATGGAGAGGATATTTTTAGAGGTCAGGGATGCAAAACATAGAATCTGAATGGTCAAAGGTCTTTCAATACAGGGAATATGCCCATAATCTATATAGAGAGGTATGGGATATCCCTCTTATCAAAAAGAGGTCAGAACTCATAAGGCGCTTTTTGAAAAACAGGATGACAGTCCTCGATGTGGGGGCAGGCAAAAGGGGTATGGAGGAAGAGATAAAAAAAATAGGCATAGACCTGGTCTATAAGAGCATGGACATAGACAGGGCAAACAGACACGACTATTATGACCTATCTGATATATCAGAGAGCTTTGATGCCATCCTCCTCTTTGAGGTCATAGAACACCTATCTCTCCAGGACGGGATAGAACTATTGAAGAGACTATACAACCTCATAAGAGATGAAGGGATAATTATTGCCTCAACACCAAACATATTCAACCCCTCGAGGTATATGCGAGATTCCACCCACAAGACATTCTATGCCTACGATGAGCTATGCGGCATCATGAACCTCGCAGGCTATAAAATAACCGCTGTCTACAGGTCATATAATGATGCATTCCACAGGTATATATTAAAGGTATATCTTATGGGCTTTCTCTTCAGATTCTTAGGGATTGACTATGCCAACTCTATATTTATCATAGGACAGAGATAAAATGGGGGGCAGGCGTATCCCCAATATTCATGCCCTTGAAAAAGGGGTACAGATAAAAAACTGGAGAAACAGGACACCTGTCTGTGTTGTCTTCCCCAATACATATTATGTAGGCATGTCAAACCTCGCTGTCCATCTCCTATACAGGTTATTAAACAACATCCCTGATATTGTATGCGAGAGGGCATTTTTTGAAGAGGACAAGGCCATTCTATCTGTTGAAAGTAAAAGGCCCCTGTCATCCTTTGAGTGCCTTTTCTTTACCCTGTCTTTTGAGCTGGATTATATCAATATCATAAAAATCTTAAGGCAATCTCGCATAAACATACATGCTCAGGACAGAAATGATGGTGAACCCATTGTCGTAGGAGGGGGTATATCGGTTATGGCAAACCCAGAGCCCCTGTACAGGTTTTTTGACCTCTTTCTCATGGGCGATATCGAGGCAGTGATGCCTGATTTTATTGACTATTATCTTGATAAAAGGGGCAGTAGCAGGTCTGAGATAATAGAAGGGACAGATAAATTTAAATGGGCATATAATCCAGGCAGGCTTCATGTAGAATACATGGGGGATGGTCATATTAAATCCTTTAGGCCTGAGGGGTTTAAAGTATATATAGAAAGATACAGGGCCGAGCCCCTTGCCAGATCTGCAATAGTAACCCAAAATACAGAGTTTTCAGATATGTTTCTCATAGAGGGGACAAGGGGATGTCCATCGAGGTGCCCATTCTGCCTCCTGGGTAATATCTATGATTTTATCTATGATAAGATTGCCCATGTCCCTGAGGATATAAAAGACATAGGTCTTATAGGCGGCGGCATATGTTTTCACCCTAAACTTGAGGAAATAGTGGGGGGATATATAAAAATGGGAAAGACCGTACACTTTCCCTCTTTAAGGATAGACAAGATACCTACCTCAATTATAGAGATGATAGGCGATACAATTAAGACTCTAACATTCGGGATTGAGGCAGGGTCAGAGTACATGCGGTCTTATCTGGGAAAACCAATAAAAGATAGCCATATTCTGGAGACGATAACCTCTATTATGAAGATAAAACCCTTTAATCTAAAGCTCTATTTTATAATAGGGTTACCAAAAGAAAAAAGGCAAGACATAGAGTCAATAGTGGAGCTGGTAAAGCGTATAAAACATATCATGATAAAAGAGGGTGCAAAAAAAGGTGCAGTAGGCTCTATAACCGTACATGTAAGCCCTTTTTGCCCCAAGCCTGCCACACCCTTTCAGAGGATGCCCATGGAGGACATGGCACAGCTTAAAGAAAAGATTAATTATCTAAAAAGGGCATTTAACAGGATAGACAATACCTATTTTACCCACGAATCTGTAAAGTATTCATTTGTCCAGGCAGTCTTTGCAAGGGGCGACAGGAGGGTAGCAGATATAATCGAGAGATTGTCGGAAGGTGAAAATCTAAATAAGATTATGAGGGAAAACCCTGTAAACCTGAATTTCTATGCCCTCAGGGAGAGACAAGAGCATGAGGTCCTGCCCTGGAGCTTTATTGAAAGATAAATAAATATTGCAAGAGGCCGCCTATTGGCCTATGTCTCAGTTTTCTTTCAGGAAGACATCCTATTTGTTCCATGACAGAGGTGGTCTTATTCCTTGACAAAGGGTCTTTATATAATTAAGTTATTCTATATACCTTAAAAGGGATAACCATGGAAATATTGTCTGAAAGACAGAACAAGATACTGGAATATATAATAGAGAGCTATATAAACTATGCTGAGCCTGTAAGCTCAAGGGCCATATCAAAGGCCATGATGAATAGATGGAGCCCTGCAACAATAAGGAATGTCATGGCAGAACTGGAAAATATGGGTTTTTTATACAAATCCTATGCTGTTGCAGGGAGGATACCAACTAATAAGGCCTTCAGATATTATATAAATCGACTAAATTATTCTGGGTCTCCGAGAAAAAAGGATCTTATGGCCATAGAAGGCATGATGAGACCCCGTTATTCCTATATAGAAGAGGTTATGATGGAGGCCTCCAGGACCCTTGCAGCCATATCAAGGCATACAAGTATTGTGGTAGAGCCCAGGATAGATACCATGCTTTTTAAAGAGATCGAGTTTGTAAGGATGTCAAAAAATACTATACTAATCCTGTTTGTAACCTCTGCAGGGACTGTCCACACAAGGCTTGTGGATACAGAGGATGGCCTTGATATGGATTTTCTCACGAGCATGAAGAGGTATCTGAACGAGAGGTTTGAGGGCGTACCTTTTTATGCATTAAAATCAGAGATCGAAAAAGACCTGGAGAAAGACAAGACAAGCTTTAATCTGCTCCTTGCGAAGATAAAGGAGAGCATTGATACAATCATTGAGGCCAAGGATAAGAGGGAGATTTACATAGACGGGACATCAAAGATAATCGGATTTCCAGAATTTTCTGATATAGAGAGGCTTAAGGAGCTTTTTAAGGCCTTGGAGAAAAAGGAGAAGCTCCTTAGACTATTAGATAAATGCCTTAAAAAAGAGGGCATAAATGTAATATTGGGTATGGATAGCGACATCAAGGAGATGAGGGATGTAAGTATCATAACATCAACATATAAAATAGCAGACAAAGGTTATGGGATACTCGGGGTCATAGGCCCTGTTAGGATGGATTATTCAAGGATAATCCCTATAGTAAACTATGCCGCTAAAACTGTAAGTGACATTATAAGCACAATGTAAGAGGTGGGATATGGAGAAAAAAGACGAAAAAGATAGAGAGCAGAGGACAGAAAAGGAAAAAGAAGAGGCAGTAGCCCAGGAAGAGCACAAAAAAAAGAAAAAAAAGGATGAACTTATCGAGGAGCTAAACAAACAGATAAAAGAACAAGACGAGACCATAAAGTCTCTCCATGAGAGACTTCTTTACCTTCAGGCAGATTTTGAGAACTTCAAAAAGATAAAGAACAAGGAAAAGCAGGACCTGTTAAAATTCGGTAACGAGGTCCTTATCAAAGAGCTTCTCCCTGTGGTTGATAACCTTGAAAGGGCATTAGAACACACATCAAAGACAGAGGATATAAAGACCATACATGAAGGCGTTGAAATGGTTTTAAATGAGTTCCTCAAGGTTCTTGAGAGGGCAGGTGTATCAAGGGTTGATGCTATTGGAAAAAAATTTGACCCCAACCTCCATGAGGCCTTCTATCAGGAGGAGAGACAGGATGTGGAGCCTGATACAGTACTATCAGAGCACCAGAAGGGTTATATCTTAAACGGCAGGCTGATTAGACCCTCTATGGTTACTGTATCAAAAAGACCTGAAAACCAGCAATAAAGGAAAATATAATGCCAAAGGATTATTATCAGATACTGGGTGTCTCCCGTAATGCCACCGATGAGGAGCTAAAAAAGGCATATAGAAAACTTGCCCTAAAATATCATCCTGACAGGAACCCAGGAGACAGGCATGCAGAGGAGATGTTCAAGGAGATAAACGAGGCCTATGAGGTCCTTAGCAACCCTGAAAAGAGGATGAGATACGATAGATTTGGGACAGCAGACGAGGTAGGTTCATTCTTTGATTTTGGGTTTCAGGGTAATTTTGAGAGTGTCTTTAATGACCTTTTCAGTGATTTCTTTGGTACGCAGACAAGGAGACAGAGGTCAAAAAAAGGTGATGACCTCCGCTACAACCTGGAGATAGAGTTTGAGGAGGCTGTTTTTGGCATTGAAAAGGAGATAGAGATACCCAAAGATGAGAGGTGTACTGCCTGCAATGGCTCAAGGATTGAGCCAGGCCACCAGCCCCTGACATGCAAGGTCTGTGGAGGAAGGGGACAGGTAAGACAGTCCCATGGCTTTTTTACAATAAACAGGACCTGCGAATACTGTAGTGGCGAGGGTTTTATAATAAAAGACCCCTGTAAGGCCTGTAAAGGAAGGGGTCAGGTTAAGACAAAGAAAAAGGTAAAGGTCAAGATACCACCAGGTGTTGAGACCGGTATGAGGCTCAAGGTAAGGGGTGAGGGAGCATTTGGGCATGGAGATACCCACCCTGGAGACCTCTATATTGTCTTAAATGTAAAGGAACACCCTGTATTTGAAAGAGAAGGCGATGACATAATAGTCCGTGTGGATGTAAACTTCCCAACTATGTGTTTAGGCGGTCAGATAGAGGTCCCTACCATAGAGGGGACAACAAGATTGAATATCCCTGCTGGGACTCAGCCAGGAAAGGTATTTAGGATAAAAGGTTTAGGTGTTCAAAGGCACAATGGTTACGGCAGAGGGGATGAACTCGTCTATCTTAATATGGTGGTACCCACAAACCTTACAGATCGTCAGAGAAGGCTTATTGAGGATTTAGCACGAGAATTGGGCACAGAGACCGAGGTAAAGGAAAAGGGGTTCAAGGAGCGTTTTAAAGACATCTTTACCTGTCTTGTCTCTTTTTTCCTGTAATCCTGTTTACCTTATCCATAAATTCTTTTAATCTTTTTTCAAAGCCCCTGTCCGATGGATAATAGTATCTGTGGTCTTTTATCTCATCAGGCATATAGTCCTGTTCTACTATTGCCTCTTTATAGTCATGGGGGTATAGATAATCTCTACCATAACCAAGCTCTTCCATAAGCCTTGTAGGCGCATTTCTTAGGTGTATCGGCACGGTATATTCAGGCAGATTCTTTATATCATGGCTTGCAGCATTATATGCCCTGTAAAGGGCATTGCTCTTTTCGCTGAGAGATAGATATATGCATGCCTGGGCAAGGGCAAGGTATCCCTCAGGTGGTCCTATGAATCTAAAGGCCTCTGTGGCAGATACAGCTATAATCAATGCATTGGGGTCTGCATTACCCACATCCTCAGAGGCAAAACGCACCATTCGCCTTGCAATATAAAGGGGGTCCTCTCCTGCCTCTATCATCCTCACAAGCCAGTATAGTGCAGCATCCGGGTCAGAGCCCCTCATGCTCTTATGAAATGCACTTATCAGGTCATAGTGCATATCACCCTTTTTGTCATATCTAACAATCTTTTTCTGGTATGCCTCCTGGAGGAGGTCGTGGTCAATGATTAGTGGCCTGTCTTTTATGTCTTTTAGAACCATATAGCAGACCTCAAGGATATTTAAGGCCCTTCTTGCATCGCCATCAGCAAGGGTTGCCAGCTCCTCCATGGTATCCTCTTCCATCGTGACAGGTATTTTTTTTAGCTCCACATCTTCAGATATAGCCCTTTTTATTATCTTTATGAGGTCTTCCTTTTTTAAAGGGTTTAAGGTTATAACCCTCATCCTTGATAGTAAAGGGGAGATAATCTCAAAGGAGGGATTTTCAGTTGTTGCGCCTATGAGTATTATATCTCCACTCTCCACATGGGGAAGAAATGTGTCCTGCTGGAGCTTGTTAAATCTGTGGAATTCATCAACAAAGAGGATTATCCTCTGCCTTTTTGCCCTCTGGATTATTTCCTTAACCTCTTTTATCCCTATACTTACTGCGCTTATGGGGAAAAAAGGAAGCCTAAGATGTTTTCCTATAAGCCTACCCAGGGTTGTCTTTCCTACGCCACTGGGTCCCCAGAATACCATGGAGGGGATATCCTTTTTTTCTATGAGGATCCTCATGAGTTTTCCCTCGCCAAGGATGTGTTCCTGCCCGAAAAAATCATCCAGGGTTTTGGGCCGCATCCTGTCTGCTAAGGGTTTTCTATTGTCTTTTCTTGAAAAGTCAAAATCCTCGAATAGTTCCACTTAAGGACATAATAAATCTTTTCCTATTAAAAGGCAATACACCAGCTTATGACTTCAGTTTTCCTTTAAAAATCTTTTTATGGAGACAAAAAAAGACAGAAAGACGCTAATGATACTCCCCCAGATAAATATTGTCTTCTGGTAAAGCCATATATCTGTTTGATTGATGACCCCAAACTCTTGAGACAATGTATCTATGTAGTATGCAAAAAGAGGTAGGAGTATAAAGCATACAAGCATTACTGCACTAATAGAAGATAAGCCCCATTTTATAAAAATAGATAAAGCCTGGAAGCATCTTCTAAGATATATTAGATTCTCAATCTTTTCTTCTAAATTATTTAGCTCTTGATCGATATCATTACAAGTAGACTCCATGCCCTTTATCTCTGCCGACGAAGTATAATCTATGCCCTCTGATATCCTATTGACCTTTGCGGATATTGCCTCAAGCTGACCTTTAGAGGAGGATGAAAATCTCTTGTATTTATATTCATTAAGGAATAGAATCCCTTTTCCAATACGATTGTAAAACTCATGGACTTTTGTTTTTATTCTTTTTCGCCTTTCCATTAAGAGGCCCCTGCATCTCAATATAATAGAATCAGATAGGTCTTTGGCATCTAAATAACCAAAATAACCCTCCTCATCAAAGGCATTTTTTATTTTCAGAAATAGGGCCTGAATATCTGAGACAGTCTGATTATCCAATATATCCTTGAGTCCATTGAATTCCTCCTCTGCGACCTTATAAAGCCCTTCTGCATCTGCCTTTGCTTTTTTAAAGAGCCTGTCGAGCGCCTCAGCTATTATGTGCCTATATTTAAAGAGCTCATAGTCGATGTATGCATAAACAAAAAAGGCTCTATTGTTTTCAATTAAGTTTATAAGCTGTTGTAATGCCTTTGATTCTTTGCCCTGTCGGAATTTTATTATGATGTCCATGTATATTGCATCTACACAGAAGGGGTCATCAAGTATTATCTCGTTTATAATCTTGGATGCCTTGTCGAGCCTTCCATCTAAAAAGTACAGCCGGGCAAGGAGAAGGTTTATGAAAGTTTTGTGGCCGCTGTTTTTTGCATAAGACAGGGCCTTTTTGAAATAATGCTCAGCATAATTAATATCCTCTTTTTCCAGGTAAAGGTAACCATAGGCGCAGTATAACCTGAAATTATCATAGCGGTCTTCCTCTGCCTTTTTAAGCAGAGACTCTGCCTTATCTAAGTCAGATATACGGATAGAATCCTGGGCAAGCCAAATGATACCTCCATCTGCACTGCTTTTCTGCCCCCTTATCATAAGCCAGTTGGTGGAATCAATGTTCCAAATGGCCCTGAAGAAACGGAGCTGATAGACCCTTGTGAGCTCAAAAAAGACCTCATTGGTTATATTTAACTGGTTGTTAAAGTCAGGGTCATCTTGTTTTAAAATATCTTTTGAGTTCAGGATTGTTTTTAAGAAATGGCTATTTATCTTTTCAATGGTATAATAGCCAATCTTTTCTGCAGAATGAGTATAGTCAGGAAGATTCTTTGAAGGGCAATCTATAACCCTGTGTTTTTTGCTGCCGCAGTAAAAACAGGGCCTGTTAGGCCCGGCAACAAGGGCATGTCCATATGGAAATTCCCTGATTAGGGAATCTCCTTTTTTTAAAGGATATAAAATCCTGTAGAACCTCTTTGAGCCTTTTAAAGAAGGGAGCTTTTGGGGAGAAGCACCCTCAAGGCCTTCTAAATTAAAATATGCATCCTCAGAGATGTATATATACCCCGGGCTAATGTCACTAAGACAATCTCTAAACCATGCAGGCAGGCATTCATCTGGAATGTTATATCCTGTGTCTATGGCTATTTGAAGAGGCAACAAATCTGTATCCATTTTTTGATTCTGTCTCTCAGAAAGCATATCTATTATGTTTCGGGCAATATCTAAGGTATGTAAAGGGTCTGAGGGGTATAATAGCATAGTTTGGTCATGGAGATTCTTTTTCTTTTTAATCTTGTCTTTGAAGGCCTTGGGTTCTGTTGTTATGAATTCATTCCATAAACTCAGGGCTTTCATATCGGCTATTTCTATTATGGGATGGATTAAAATTATAGTTGCCTTTTCAGGATCAAGCTCAAATACCTCACCCCAGTTTACTCTAAAAATAACAAGGTCTTCGGGTATACTTTTTCTGTCTATTCCAGTGGGCGATTCAAAGCTAATCGAATCAATACCTTTTATATGTTCATAGACCTCACTGGAGATATAGATTTCATCTCCTTTTGCAATATTTGTAAGTTTTGAGGCCACATTCACAACATCCCCATATATATCCCCTTTGCCGAGTATAACTTCCCCATAGTGGATTCCCACCCTGATGTGGGTTGATTTCATCAACCCTACCCTCTTGTTGTAAATGTGTATCTTTTTCTGGAGGAATATGGCTGCCCTCAAGGCATCTGATGGGTCTTCAAAGGAGGCCATTATTGAATCACCAATAAATTTCAAGACATGGCCGCTAAAACGGGAGATCACAGATGAGGCAATATCATAATGCTCCTTTAGCATCTGTCTGCCCTGTTTGTCACCATAGGACTTGAAAAATTCTGTAGAGCCAACAATATCAGTAAAAAGCACTGCGGTTTTTGCAGTAGGTTCTTCTGTGTGTGGTTTTTCTTGCGTAAAAAGAAGCTGCTTAGATAGATTGGTTGCGTAACTATTCATTGCCCAGTATATATATTATCGGGGTAAAGGACACTTTACTTTAGGTCTACCAGGCCTTAAAAAACCTTTTCTAATTAGAAACTTAATTTAGAAAATTCAACCTTATGTACAGAGGGGAGGTCCCCATCCATGACCTTTTAAGAGGCCTCTATTTGTATATACCGCAACCAAAGAAGAGGTCACCAAAGCGTTCACAATATGCAGATTTAGACATGACCTTACCTGTAGCAGGGTTCACCCATTTATATTCTACCCAGCCTTTTCCCTGTTTCATGCCAGTATCTATAATCTCCCTTATGAAATATTTACCTTCTGCATCCTTTAAGTTATACATCTCCTTTCCCACAAGGGCTGGATTACCCCCATTAGCCATTGTTAGCCCGTGGTTGTCAATTACAAAGATATAGAGGTCTTTGTTTATAAATTGTCCAGTTTTATTATTGAACTCCTGGAATGCCCTTTCCTTTCCGTGTTGTTTCAGATACTGGACTGCCTTCCTTACCAGCTGCTCCGCCTCTTCTGCTGTGCCGAAATTGCCTTCGCCACCTTTATCTTTTTTTAGTTTAAATTTTTTAAGCATCTTATTAAGTTCAACAGAAAGCCCTGCTATCTGTTTGGATGACTCCACATTGTCTTTGATGTTTTTATATGCCAGATCCATGATTTTTGAAATTCCCTGTATATTATTAGAGATCTCATTGGTTGTGGCAGTCTGCTGTTCTGATGCAACAGCTATCTGGTTTATCTGAGTGGCAAGGTTGTTTATCTGATGTAGTATCTCTTTGAGAGTACCTCCTGATTTATTGGTCTCCTCGACGCCTTTTTCTGCTTCCCTCACCCCGTCTTCCATCGATGCAACAGCAGCCTTTGTCTCTGATTGCATGGTCTTGATGGTTATGCCTATATCTTTGGTGGCCTTGGATGTCCTCTCTGCAAGTTTCCTCACTTCATCGGCCACCACTGCAAAACCCCTGCCGTGTTCACCTGCCCTTGCTGCCTCGATGGCGGCATTCAAGGCAAGGAGATTTGTCTGGTCTGCAATCTCGTCTATTATGGCTGCTATCTCTCCTATCTGGTCTGACCTTTCACCCAGGCTCTTGATGATCTTTGCCGATTCCTTAACACGCTCCCCTATCTTACCCATGGCGACTATTATACCCTGGATGATATGTTCACCGTTTATAGCAGAACGACTTGCAGTCTCTGAACTCTGGGCAGCTATCACGCAGTTTCTCGCAATCTCCCCTGAGGTAGTGGACATCTCCTCGCTGGCAACAGCCACTGAGTTTATCTGTTTTGTTATATCATCAATACCTTTGCTCATCTGTTTAGATGTCTCTTCAAGGGTATTTGAAGTAAAGGATATCTTATTAATTCTATCAGAGAGTTGATTAACGGTATCGTTTAGCATATCAATAAGGGCATTAAGACCTTTCTCTATATCATTTATGTCATTATCTGTATCTTTACCCAGACTTATGCCAAAATTACCTTTTGACAACTCATTTATAGAGTCTTGAATATGTTTCACATATGCGTTTATTTTATTAGCCATATAAAGACTGATGAATGCTAATATGACAACTAGGGCAGTGATTATAGAAAAAAACACCAATATCTCTGTTAGTGTCTTTTGACCTGTCAACCAGAAAAATGAAAATACACCAAGAGAGATAAGCATGATAATAGAAACAATCGGCGCAGTAATTGCCTGTTTTTTTAGATTGATAGCACTAAATTGTTTCATAAATAAAAACCCCTCATTCAATTTTAATATTATTTTCGGCTTTTTTTGGATAAAATTAAATTTTTTAAGTCCATGACAAGAGATTTTGTTTTTCTTGACTTTAAAGCGCTAAGTGGTTATTAATATTAAAAACAATATAATTGTGATAGAGCAAGGAGGATTAACATAATGGATGAGATTGCCACAATTAATATTGGAGACTTCAAGAAACAGCCAGATGGCACCTGGGTTGTTGCAAAGATATCGGATATAATCACTAAAGATGGTAACTACATCAGGCTTGCACCAGGCATGTTTTTTAAACAGGGCAGCAAGCTCTGGGGCTTTGACATTGTTAAGATACTCGATGAATTAAGCCAGCATCAAAAGACTTCATAAATTATCAAGGGCTGTCGGGAATATACCTCTCTAAGGGTATTAAGGGATTTTACAAATTTAAGATACCGAGGCCTTGTTCATGGCCTCGGTGCTTTTTTACATGCCTTATATTTCTACGAGTAACCTTTTGTATTATTGATTATCTTTCTTTGTATATTTCACCGCATTTGCCCCGGCAATACGACCAAAGGTGATGGTCTCAGAGATTGAATTACCACCGAGACGATTTGCGCCATGGACACCCCCTGTTACCTCCCCTGCTGCAAAAAGGCCTTCTATGGGTTTTCCATCTCTACCTATTACATTGGTGAGACCGTCTATCTTAAGTCCGCCCATAGTATAATGTATACCTGGCTGAACCGCTATCGCATAAAATTTAGGTGTTCTTATTGGTCTTGGGATGTTGGGTCTTTTAAACTCTTCATCGTTTTTTGTGTCAAATGCCTTATTATATGTCACTATTGTGGCCTCGAGATTGTCTGCAGGTACGTCGATTGCCGAGGCCAGCTCCTTTATTGTCTGTCCCTCCTTAACCAGTTCAAGATGTATATAACCTTCTATCTGTTTAAGGCTTTTTCTTATGTTTTCATCTAAAATGAGATATGCCACCTTGTCTCTTTGTTTTAATATAGCCGCTGATGCCGCATCCCTTGTGGTAAGTTCGTTAACAAATCTTTTTCCTTCTTTATTTACAAGTATTGCCCCATTTCCCCTAACCGCCTCTGTTATGAGTATCTTGCTGCCCGCAGCGATTGTGGGATGAATCTGTATCTCTTTCATATCAATAACCTGGGCACCGATTGCCTCTCCCAGTTTAATTCCATCACCGGTAGCACCTGGCTGATTAGATGTGGTCATGCCTTTGAACTCTGGGCGATAAGACTCTACCAAAGTTGCATTTGCAGAGAAACCACCTGATGCAACAATTACCGCCTTTGCCTCTATTATATATATACCGCGATGTTTGCCCTCTACTTGAACACCTGTGATTTTACCTTTTTTGTCCCTCAATATCTGAAGGACATTGCTGTTTATCCTTACATCTATATTTCTATCAGATGCATTCTTTCTTAAAACATTTATAAGGTGTGCGCCAATGACCGCTCCTCCTGTAGGTCGGTGGGACCTATCTACGCTTGCCCCTGCAAGCCTCCCAAGATCATTCATATCAGCCCCAATAGAGATAAGCCAATCGATTGATTCAGCAGATTTTTCAGCAAGTATTTTTACAAGTTCAGGATTATTGGTATTTTGTCCTCCCTTCATGGTATCATTGAACATAAGTTCTGCACTGTCTTTTACACCTTTTTTCGCTTGTATCTTTGTATTGGCTGCATTCATACCACCAGCGGCAAGCATGCTATTCCCGCCTGTGATGGGCTGCTTTTCAAGAAGTATTACCTTTGCACCTAAATCATGGGCGGTTATGGCAGCGGTAAAACCAGCTGCGCCTGCCCCTATTATTACTATATCTGCTTTATCTATTGCATCATCTTTTTTGATTTTTGCCTGTCTTTCCTTTTTATCTGTATTGCTGCCAGGTATGGGCATATTAAATCCATGGCACTTAAGACAATATACCTTTGACGCAATATGCCCGTAGTGACAAGTAGTGCAGTTTATCTCTCCAAGATGGGATTTATGTGCATTTATGTGTCCTTTGTCCTTTTTTGCCACCTCATCGAGGGTCCCATGACACTTAATACAGGGTTGATTTACTACTTTTTCATTATCATCGACCTTTAGGCTATCCCCATGACACTGTTTGCATGTAATATCTTTTGCCTTGTGAATCTCTGCAAGCGTCCCTGGCCTTACAGAGGTAGCTGATTTTTGTGTCTGTTGGGCCATGGCCACCCATACCATTGTGGTGATGAATATAAAAGTCAAAACCAAAAAAGTTAAGGTTTTAAAGGACTTCAATGATTTCATGTCTCCTCCTCATGTCTTTCTGTGCATATTATAAACAGGTTACAAGCTTAATTTTAATCTACAAAAAGGATTATTATTTTACAATATAATTTTGAGGCATTTTCAGATTACCTGTATTTTCAGACTATACCTTCCATAGGCCTTAAGTGGATGCCTTTAGTGTAGCCCCAGATATCTTTGAG
Organism: Syntrophorhabdaceae bacterium; assembly: GCA_026415015.1. GTDB lineage: Bacteria > Desulfobacterota > Syntrophorhabdia > Syntrophorhabdales > Syntrophorhabdaceae > DTOV01. The sequence continues at coordinate 5,101 of JAOAHW010000205.1, read as the reverse complement.
GGTTTTCTTCAATGCACCTTAAGATAGCATCTTTCTTAAAACCAGCATCTATAAGGTTTTTTACAGCCTCTGTGATGGACATAGAGCCGCCCTGTAAGCCACCACTATTGTGTGCTACAGGTGATATAAGCCCTGTAGCCTTTACTGCATCAGAGACGATGATTATACGGCTGGGGTCTTTTATCTTAAAGATCATCTCAATTGTTTTTATATGGATGTGAAAGGGGTCTGATATGAGCTCGATATAGACATGGGGGTTTATAAGCCCAAAGCCTGCAATGCCTGGCTCTCTGTGGTGTATACCCCTCATGGCATTGAATATATGGGTTATACCTTTAGCACCTGCATTGAATCCTGCCTCTGCCTCTTTATATGTGGCATCAGAATGGCCCATATTAACAATTATCCCCATATTGGTAATCATTTTTATAATGCCTAAGGCGCCATCTAATTCAGGGGCAACGGTGATAATCTTTATAACATCCTCAAAACCATCGATGAGCATCCTCATATTATATTCTGTGGGTATAAGAAACGACTCTCCATCAAGGGCGCCGCTATTTGATGGATTAAGAAAAGGGCCCTCAAGGTGGATACCGAGGATCTTTGCCCCCATTGCATAACCTCTTGCCTCCTGGAGCTCCATGGCCTTTTTTATATTCTCCATGTCTTTTCTCATATCATTGATAGACCGAGGATATACTGTGGGCAGGATACCTGCAACCCCATTTTCTGCCTGAATCTCCCCTATTTTGATGATATCCTCTGGGGATGCATCTTTTGTGTCAAAGCCGCCTATGCCGTGGATATGGACATCTATTGGGCCTATTAGTTTACTCAATTTATCCTATCCGTATCCTTGGGTCAGCCACTGCATAGAGTATATCAGAGAGGAGATTACCAAGGAGGGTCAGAAATGCGCCTATGACCAGTATACCCATGATGGTTGGATAGTCCCTTGACATAACGCTCATATAGAAAAGTTGTCCCATCCCTGGGATGGAGAAGATGCTCTCAAATATTACACTGCCTCCTATAAGCCCTGGTACTGAGAGCCCAATTATGGTTATTACAGGGAGGAGGGCATTTCTCAAGGCATGTTTTTTCAGAACTACATCCTCAGGGAGCCCCTTTGCATAGGCAGTAGTGATATATTCCTGCCTTAATACCTCAAGGAGGCTGCTCTTCATGTATCTTGATATACCTGCAAGACCTCCAAAGGCAGATATACACACAGGGAGTATGAGGTGCTGCGCTATATCTATTATCTTTTCAAAGAAAGATAATTCACTGAAATTAAAGGATTTAAGGCCTGAGATGGGCAGCCACTCCAGATATACCCCGAAAAACATCATAAGAAGCAAGGCAAGCCAGAAGGTGGGCGCTGCGTATCCTGCAAATACAAAGGCAGTAAGGGCCTTATCAATAGTGGTGTCCTTGTGTTTTGCGCAGTATATACCTATGGGTATGCCAATGATAAAGATAAGGACCATGGACATGAGGTTGATGGATATTGTCACAGGTATCCTCTCCTTTATCTTGTCTATGACAGGTCTCCTGTCTGAGGCAAAGGATACACCGAAATCTAATTTCACTATCCTCTTGAGCCACATGTAATATTGCACGTGTAGTGGTTTATCAAGGCCATAGTATGCCCTTATCCTCTCCCTCACCTCTTTTGTCACCTTGGGGTTCATCTCTGATTCTATAACCCCTGGCTCCCCTGGTGTGAGATGGATTACTATAAAGGAAATAAGGGTGATGCCAAGAAGCATGGGTATCATAAATAGAATCCTCTTTATAAGATAGCGTAGCATTATCGATACCTCATCTGTTTTTCAGGGACATACCACTTTATAAAGTCATACATAAGCCCAGCAGGGGCAGGCTCAATGCCTTTAAAACGTTTATGGACAGCCACATTGGCATAAGGGACAAAGAGAAATGTATAGGGCTGTTCCTCAGCAAGGATCTCCTGTATCCTGTAGTAGTATTTTTTTCTCTCCTCTATATTCAATGTGTGCCTTGCCTTGACAAGGAGCTCATCCACCTCTTTATTCTCAAAGGATATGAAATTTAGCTCCTTTTTTCCCTGCTTTGATGAGTGCCAGATATCGAATATATCAGGGTCATTGGGTATGCTCCAGCCGAGGATAACTGCCTCAAAATTCCTCTTGTCTATAAATTCGTTTATAAAACTTGCCCATTCAATGACCCTTATCTTAACCTTTATCCCTAAGTCAGCAAGCCTCTTCTGTATCAACTCTGCACACCTTATCCTCACATCATTGCCCTGATTTACCAGGATTGTGAACTCAAAGGGGATACCATCTCTGTATAAGATATTGTCATTGGCCTTTTTAAAGCCTGCCTCTTGAAGGAGTTTTATGGCCTTTTCTCTGTCATAGGGGTATTTTTTGACATTACCATTGTATGCCCACATATCTTGTTTGTATGGCCCATCTGCCTCAACCCCCTGACCGAGGAGTATCCCATCTATAATCTCTTTTTTGTTTATCCCGTAGCTTATTGCCTGCCTTACCCTTTTATCCTTAAAAAATGGGTGTTTCAGATTGTATCCAAGGTATATATATGCAAAGGATAGATACTTGAATTTGTTGAACTCCCTTTTAAAGGCAGGGTAGTCTGTCTGCCTTATTGCCTGAAGTGGGGTAAGACCCATCATATCTATCCCGTATCTTTTTAGCTCAAGGAACATGGTGGCAGTATCTGGTATTATCCTCATTATATAGCGGCTTATATAAGGGCTACCCTCAAAGTAGTCCTTATTTGCTTTAAGGACTATCCTCTCTCCGGGTATCCACTCCTCAAATTTATAAGGGCCTGTTCCAATAGGCCTCCTGGAAAGAGGGGACTTTGTTACATCTTTGCCCTCTAAGAGGTGTTTAGGCAGTATGGCAGTTGACCAGCTTATTAGGCCTGGGGCAAAGGGCTTATCATAGGTTACCTTAAAGGTGTAGTCATCCAATACCTTTGCCTCCTTTACAAGGAGAAAATCTCCAGCATATGCAGTAGGTGTCCTGGGGTCTATTATGAGTTTATAGGTAAACATAACATCATGGGCTGTAAAAGGTGTGTTATCGTGCCACCTTACATTTTTTCTTAAGTGGAATGTAATAGACAGGTTGTCCTTTGATATATCCCAGGATTCTGCAAGGCTACCTATTATCTTGAGATTCTTATCATATTTTACAAGGCCATTATAGACAAATGATGCCACCTCATGGGATGGACTGTCAGTGGCAAGAATCGGTATGAGATTCGATGGCTCTCCTATGGACCCAGTTATTATGGTATCACCATAGGCAGGTGTCCCAGTATCATCGTAGAATTTAGGGTCCTTTGACCTGGTGCAGGCAAGGCATAAAAAAAAGAGACATAAAAATAAAATAGATCTTTTCAAGGTCATGGTTGTTTCGGGTTATTGTAACAGAGCAGGGGTTTAAAGTAAAGCAGGGAGGTGATTTCAAATTGTTTGAAATTGTTATTTACAAAATTGTAAACTAAAAAGGTTTTATCATGATATACCCTGTGTTTTTACCCCATCTTGGCTGCGAAGATAGATGCACATACTGTGACCAGACCTATATAACCGAGTTAGACAATATAGACCCAAAGGAGATGATAAAAAAAACCCTGCTCCATCATAAGACTGGTTATGAGGTGGGTCTTTACGGTGGTAATATCTTTGGGATAGAGCCATCTGGCTTAAAGGCCCTATTCGCCTGTTTCAATGACTATAGAGATAAAATCTCTAACTTCAGGGTCTCCACAAAGCCTGTACCCCTTGTTGATGAGGCCATATCAATACTAAAGGAAAATAAGGTAACAGTAATTGAGCTCGGTATACCCACATTCAACAATGAGATACTCAAGAAACTAAACAGGGGCCACACAGTAGAAGACCTCCACAGGGCATATAGGAGGCTAAAAAAAGAGGGATTTTGCCTTGCCTTACAGGTTATGGTGGGCCTACCTGACGAGACTGTGGAAGATATAGTAGAGACCGTTGAAAATATAATAATGCTAAGACCTGATTATATAAGGATATATCCCCTTGCCATTATTGAGGGGACACCCCTCTGGATGGATTATAAAGAGGGTAGATTTATCCCTATTAAGTTTGAGGATGGGGTCTTGAGGGCTCTTTATATCTATCTAAATGCCCTTAATCATGATATTAAGGTAGTAAAGATGGGGCTCACTGATAATGAGATAATAAAGGAAAAGATAGTAGGTGGTTTTTATCACCCTGCCTTTGGCAGCATTGTAAAGTCAGAGAGTTTTTATCTTGCCATACTCACAAAGGCAAAGAGGAAAAGCCTAAAGGGCCATATAAGGGTATTGGTAAACAAAAGGGATATACCCCATGTCTTTGGTTATAAAAGGGCAAATATAGAAAGGCTAAAAGATCACGGCATTTATATAGAGCTTGCAACAGTTGATATAGGACATGGTGAATTAATCTTGAATCAAGAGGGCATAGAATTCTATGGTGACATATATGATGCCTTAGAAGGCCTGAAGAATAAAGGATTTGTAAGGGTAGAAAGCATTAAAAACACATAAACCTTGAGGCCTTTTTCAATGCCCCTCGAGTGTATATAAAAACTTTTAAACAAAATAGCCCCCAAATATCTCTTGACTAAAAGGACATCGAGGCTATAATAGAAATTAAATAAAGGTTTATTGGGTGGTTAGGCATCTTATAGAGAACAAAAAAAGAAGATAAAAAATAAGGGGGTATTTTATGGCAACAAAAACAGAAAAGACCGGAGCAAAACCAAGGGAGAGGAAGGCTAAGGACAAAAGCGAGAAACTCTTCACAGATACACTTGCAAGCCTTGAAAAGATAGCAAAGGAAAGGCTCCAGACTGCCCGTGACCCATTTTCTGCAGGTGTGAAGATGGCCTCACAGCTCAGGGCATTGGCAGCAAGCATAGAGAGCGAGATAGACGACCAATCCATAACCATGACAGAGGCAAGCTATGTATCCAATGGCATGCTCGGGGTTGGGGTCTGATAGGTAGTCAGATTTTTTAGGTTTAACAAAAGAAGATATCAAAACTACTGGGATTAA
>JAOAHW010000144.1 GCA_026415015.1 Syntrophorhabdaceae bacterium | reverse complement strand
GAAGCTCAATAATGAATATATAAGACCAAAAGATGTGTTATCAGAGATTATAAATAGTTTATAAGGCTGCTATCTTTAAAAGGATTATACTGCAAATATTATAGAATAGATGAGGGCATATGGTTATTGTTAGATGATAAGATAGTTAGGCAGATTTCAAAAGAATCCAATGATTAACATATATTTTGGATATTTTAAATTTTTATAATTTTTATATAGAAATAATATCATTGACAAAAAGGCGCCAAAGCTGTCTCTATTATGAATTTGACATGGTTTCATTCAACTATTTCGAGTGTTGTGGGGCGCTTGAGGTGATTGGGTGAAAAGGTGTTAATGGAGTGGTAGAGGTAGCAACCGAGAATCGCCTGTTCTTGGGGTGCCTTTTTGTTTGTTAATTGTTTTGAGCTATAGACTATCTGTTTTCATCTATATTTCTAAAAAAAGTGTAAAAATGTTGGGAATATTGTTGGGAATATAAATTTTAAAATGATAAATCTAACGCGCCCGACAGGACTTGAACCTGCGACTTTTGGCTCCGGAGGCCAACGCTCTATCCAAACTGAGCTACGGGCGCATGGGTTTAAATTCTATATCGCATCGCATATTTTCTCAATATATTTATTGTATATGCAGATTTTTTGATTACAATCTCTTTAGGGTATTTTATAATGTATTTATGGCTGAGGGCCGAAGTTTTTTTGTAAAATTAATAGCAATAATACTTATTATAGGGTCATGCCTTTTTATCCTTGAGGCAGCAGGTCAGATAATATTCAGACTAAAGAACGGATACTGGCTCTTTAAGCATGAGGATGATCAGTACAGGGTCTTGTTCAGAAAACACCCATATCTTGTTGCTGAGCCAAGACCTGATGCAATCTATACAACAAAAAATAAAAGACTAATCTTCAGTCACAATAGCCTTGGTCTCAGGGGCAAAAAAATAGAGATAGCAAAGAAACAGAATGTAAAACGAATAGCTGTCCTTGGTGGATCGAGCACTTACTGTATAGGCGTATCAGATAATGAGACATGGCCATATTACCTTGAAAAGGAACTTGGCGCAGGTTTTGAGGTTCTAAATTATGGTGTCCCTGGTTACACCACTGTTGAACATATAATCCAGACAGCGCTTAACCTCTCTGACCTATCCCCTGATATCTGTATCTATTATATTGGCTGGAATGATATGAGGAATATCCATGTGGCAGGTCTCAAGTCAGACTATTCTGATTTCCACGGGAGATCACAGTATAACCATCTTTTGCTCGGTTCATTAAAATTCGGTAATCATTCCATGCTTATTGTAACAGCCTCCAACATCATAAAAAAGGTCTTTGTCCGTGACCCTGAGGGTGTCTTTTCAATAAAGGGGACCCCTGACCAATTTACTGACAGGATTGATGTAAGGGCACTTGATCTATACAAGAGGAATTTAAGGCTTCTTATTTCTCTATGCAGGGCCCAGGGTATAAGACCTGTATTTGTCCCGCAGATTATGAACTTTGATAGACTCACAGGCGATAAACCATATGGCTGGCTACCCTATGTTAGGGATAAAGATCTAAAGGTGTTTACAGCGGCTTATAATCAGGCACTTAAGGAGGTATGCCTTGAACAAAAGGCTGACTTTATAGAAGATGTCCTAAATGTCCATTGGACAGAAAAGTCTTTTGTAGATAACCTCGGTCATTTTTCTCCCTATGGAAATCAGGAGTTTGCCAGGATAATAGCCCGTTATCTCATTAAATGATTGGCCTTACCATCACTTCTTCGCCCTTGGCTATTTTAAAAAGCTCTTTAAAGCTATCTTTGTAGCAACCAAATTCAAGATAACCTGAACTACCTATAAGGCATATTACAGGCCCCTCAAAATAACTCTTGTTAATAGAATCAAAGGACATGCCGCCTACCTCTATCCTGAAATTCCTCCTGCCTAAAAAGTCCTTTAATGTAGAGGCGTCTATATTTGTTATGGCATTGCCGAATCTGTCAAAACGCACAATCTCACCATAGAGGACATCTGATTCAATCCTTGGATATATATCTGGGATGAGGACAGGGTCTTGGACCCTCGTGCCTATCAAGGATACCTCAAGTCCTTTTGATAGGTGGGCTGCCACAGGGGCAAAGACATCCCTGCCGTGGAATGTATTGCTTATTTCTTTTAATGTAAAATCCCTGTTTTCGATGGTGAATATCTCATAGTTACCTTTTAGTATCATGGTAAAAATACCATTGTCAGGACCAATAAAAAAATACCCGTCCTTTTTCACTATTATGGGCCTTCTACTGCTACCCACCTCGGGGTCTACAATAGCCACATGAATAGTCCCCAAAGGGAAAAAGGCATAGTATTCTTTGATGAGGAATGCAGCCTCTTTTATATCCTGGGGCTCTATCTCGTGGGTTATATCAATTATCCTAACAAGGGAGTTTATGGAGATAATTACACCCTTCATCTGTCCTATATATGTATCCCTTGTGCCAAAGTCACTTAAAAGGGTGATTGTATCTGATAGTACCATATTATCTAAAAGAGCTGATGTATGTATTTTTTAAAAGGTTTTTTGATTATACCCTTTTCTGTAATTATGTTGGTTATATATCTATGGGGTGTTATATCAAAGGAATAGTATCTTGCTTTAATATCTTTAAGGGTGATAGGGACAGCCATGATGTATTTCACCTCTTTTTCTGGCCTCTCCTCTATCTCTATATAAGACCCGTCCTTTATGTCTTTGTCAAATGTGGATATAGGGGCTGCCACGAAGAATGGGATTTTATGCCTGTAGGCACATAATGCCAGCATGTATGTCCCCACCTTATTAGCTGTGTCTCCATTTAATGCTATCCTGTCAGCACCCACTATTATCTTGTCTATGGCCCCTTTGTAACATAGTATACCACCATGATTATCAGGGACTATCTCTACATCTATACCTGCCTCACGGAGTTCCCATGCAGTAAGCCTTGCACCCTGGAGATACGGCCTTGTCTCTGTGGCTATGACCTTTATCTTTTTCCCTGATTCATGGGCTGCCTTAATGACACCCAGGGCTGTGCCGTATCCGCCCATGGCAAGGGCACCGGCATTACAGTGGGTGAGTATTGTATCACCATCTTCAATGAGCTCAGCACCAAAAAGGGATATCATCCTGTTGTTCTCTATATCCTCAACGTGTATAGAGACTGCCTCATCAAGCATAGACCCTTCAAGAGAAGGGTCATCCTTTGCCATGAGATATGCCTTTTGCATCCTTTTTAATGCCCATAAGAGGTTTACAGCAGTAGGTCTTGTCTTTAATAGGGTAGTGCTTATCCTATCAAAGTCCTTCTCTGTTGCCCTTCCCTTTGACCTGATAACCTCTTTCATACCTATGACAACACCATAGGCAGCTACTATCCCTATTAATGGCGCACCCCTTATAGTCATATTCCTTATGGCCTCGGCCACATCCTTTAGAGTCTTACATTCCACATATTTTTTCTTGAAAGGTAAAAGCCTCTGGTCAAGGAGAAAGAGTGACCCATCCTGCCAGTATATATGGTCTGTCATGCCTTTAGCCTCTTTAAAAGGAGTTCATTTAAGAGCTTTGGGTTTGCCTTGCCTTTGGTCTCCTTCATGACCTGGCCTACAAAGAACCCAAGGAGCTTTTCCTTCCCTGCCTTGAACTCTGCCACCTCTTTTGGGAACCTTGCAATAACCTCTTCTATCTTCTGGGCTATGGCAGCCTCATCAGATATCTGAACGAGACCCTTGTCCTTCACAAGCTTATCCGGGCTTACACCGGTTGAGCAGAGTTCAGGGAATATCTCCTTGCCTATCTTTATGCTTATGGTTTCATTCTTTATAAGTGTCAGGAGTTCTGCCAGATTAGCAGGTGATATGGGTGCATCCTTTGCCTCCAGATTTCTCGCCTTTAATTCCCTCAATAGCTCTGTCAAAATCCAGTTGCTCACTGTCTTAGGTTCAGGGAATAGCCTCACTGTGTCTTCGAAATATGAGGCAAGGGATTTATCTGATACAAGGATCTCCACATCGTATCTTGGCAGGCCATATTCCTCTAAAAACCTCTCTATCTTTTCAAAAGGAAGTTCAGGTAGTCTCCCCTTTATGTCATTTATCCATTCATCCTCTATTGTAAGGGGCAAAAGGTCAGGCTCAGGGAAATACCTATAGTCGTGGGCCTCTTCTTTTCCCCTCATGGAATAGGTGATACCCTCATTGACATTATAGAGCCTTGTCTCCTGCACTACCTCCCCACCTTTTTTTATGAGTTCTATCTGCCTTTTGATCTCATAGTCGAGGGATTTTTCTATATATTTAAAAGAATTGAGATTTTTTAATTCTGTCCTTGTGCCGAATCCTGTATCACCTATCCTTCGGACAGAAACATTGGCATCACACCGGAAACTACCCTCCTCCATGTTGCCATCGCATATCTCAAGATAGACAAGACAATCCCTTAACATCTTCAGATACTCCACTGCCTCTCCAGGTGTCCTTATATCAGGTTCGCTTACAATCTCAAGGAGCGGCACGCTCGACCTGTTATAATCCACAAGACTGTAAGTGCTTGTCTCTATTGTATCTTCATGGACAAGTTTACCGGCGTCCTCCTCCATGTGTATCCTTTTTATCCTGATCCTCTTTTTTTCTCCATTTATATAGATATCAAGGTAGCCGTTTTCGCAGATAGGTTCTTCATACTGGCTTATCTGATAACCCTTTGGTAGGTCAGGATAATAATAGTTTTTTCTGGCAAATATGCTTCTTCTGTTAATAGTGCAATTAAGGGCAAGACCAAGCATTATGGCAAAGTCCACGACCTTTTTATTGAGTACTGGGAGGGCACCAGGCAGGCCCATGCATGTAGGGCATGTATGGCTGTTGGGTTCGGCGCCGAATTTTGTTGAACACCCACAGAAGAGCTTACTCTCTGTTAAAAGATGGGCATGGACCTCAAGCCCTATTCCACCTTCAAAATCTCTGTAATCCACTTTTCACCTCTAAATGACCTTATTATCAAAATAATCCCTTGAAATATACAATAGATTTCAGGCATTTTCAAAGGTTCGTTATCTTAAGATTACCCCTCACATCTCTACATGGGGATATCATCCTCCTCTACCTCAGGGACAAATACATCATCAACATGGGCTTTATCCTGGGCAGGCGTTCTTCTATCATCTGTTATGGGCGTCATGGCCTTTGGAAAGAGTTTTAAATCTGTGGCTATAATCTCTGTAACCCTTCTTTTTGTATTGTCTCTTGCCTCATACTCCCTGGACTGTATCCTGCCCTCAACATAGACAAGCATACCCTTCTTTAGATATTCATTTGCTATCTCCCCAAGCCTCCGCCAGGCAACTATACTGTGCCACTCTGTCCTCTCCTGTTTGTTTCCGTTTTTATCCTTCCATGTCTCTGATGTGGCTATACGGAAACTCGCAACAGGCGTCCCATCTGTCGTATATCGGACCTCAGGGTCTGCTCCGAGCCTGCCTATTAACAAAACTTTATTCAAATTCATACATTGACCTCCTATCTCTATTGGCCTGTATATTTCTAACCTTTTCAGGTTAATTTGACAACATTAATTGTAAGAGTTCTGCAAATATAAGGGTATAAAGTTATAAACGGGAAGTTCTTGAAAAGGTTCATAATTTAGAGTCTTTAGTATGCCTTTATATTCTAATTAATAGGTTTTTTAATGACAACCCAATTATTTTTGTGTTAATTAAACACTTACAAAATAAATCTGTTTATCAGGACCTCTCCAGAGGTTTTAAGATTTTGAATGGATGGTGAGATTTATGGCAGAACGTTCAATAATAAGTAGGAGTAACCTCCGTGACCTTATAATAGTCTTATCTGTTGTCTCATCATTTTTTTATAACACAAATATCATCAGTATAATCGTAGGGTTAGTGATGCTTTTCCTTGGCTGCTTTATCCATTTTGTCACAAAAGGCGTGCTCATAAGAAATACTGTCCTATGCAGTACAGGGATATACAGCATTGTAAGACACCCTTATTACCTTGCCAATTACCTTATTGACAACAGCCTCTGCCTTATAAGTGGCAACCCCTATCTCCTTGTTATCTATCCATTTTTATTCTTCTGGGCATATGGACTTACTCTGAGAAAAGAGGAGAGGCTCCTTGGTTCCATATACAATGATACTTATTTCGATTACTCTTTAGAGGTCCCACAGGTCTTTCCTGACCCAAAATCCCTAAAGAATGCCAGAGATATCTTTGATGGTTTTTCTAAAAAGAGGATTACAATAAAAGAATGTTCAAGGATTATCAGGTTCTGGGCTGTCTTTATATTCATTATCCTTGTACATCACCTAAAGGACAAATTTATATTCTCCACAAGATTTTTCAAAGAGATAGAGGGCATTGATAAAATACTCGCTGTTGTCATAATCATCCTTTATATCCTAAGTGTATTGCTTCTAAAAAAACAGAAAAATAACAGAAAAGCAGACTCTATTTTTTTCTAAGGTCGCCCCTTGTTAGAGATATAAAAACCCCACCTGTACATAGTATGCCGAATACTATAAAGGCAGTCTTTATACTTGCCATGAGGGATGTATAATGGGCTGGCATGACCTTTACATCACCCATATAAAGGGCAAATATGAGCATGGCAACCCCCATGCTGAATAGTTGCCCTAAGAGTCTCATGGTGGCAAGCATGGATGATGCCACACCATAGTATCGATTCTCTACAGAACTCATGATAGCGTTTGTGTTAGGTGAGGCAAATAAGGCAAAACCTGCACCAAGGATTATAAGGCAGGCAATAGTATAGGCAAGGCCTGATGTCTTTGTTAAAAATGCAAGGAGATAAAGCCCTGATGCAGTAATGGCCATACCTGTAGATGCCACTATCCTTGGTTCAATCCTGTCTGAAGACCTCCCTGCAAGGGGTGAGAGTATTGCCTGTACAACAGGCTGTGATACAAGGATTATCCCGGCCTCTTGAGGTTTAAGACCTTTTATGAGTTGAAGATAAAAGCTCAACAAGAAACCTACTGCAAAGGTAGCGCTGTAGTTCAAGAGTGCTGCCAGGTTTGATAAGGTAAATATCCTGTTTGTCATAAATAGGGATATCTCTATAATAGGGTTTTTTGTCCTTTTCTCCCATAGGACAAAGGCTGGTATACCTAAAATACCCCCTAAAATAAGGATAGTCCCCATAAAAGAAGGAAGCCTTGAAAAGCCGTACATTATAGAAAGGAGCATTATACTATATATAATAGAACCTACAATATCAAAGGATTCACCCCTTGCCTCTGCCCAGTCAGCCTTGAGCCTCTTGATGGTTAGGATTATAATGAATACCCCGGCAGGGCAATTAAAGAGGAATATGCTCCTCCACCCTAACTGCTGTGTTAATACACCACCCAAAAAAGGACCAGCAGCAAGGCCTATATATACTGCCGCAACATTTATGCCCAATACCCTACCCCTTTCCCCAGGAGGGTAGACTGAACTGAGGATTGCTATGCCTGTCCCAAATATCATTGCCCCGCCTATCCCCTGGAGGACCCTGAAGATGATAAGCATCCTGGGGCTAATGGAGACCCCAAGGAGAAAAGAGGCAACAGTAAATATTATTATACCCAGAAGAAATATCTTTTTTCTCCCGTATATATCTGCTACCCTCCCGAGAGGCACGAGGAATATGGCAGCGCTTAAGATATAGGCTGTGGCTATCCAGCTTAAGGTCATAACATCTATAGAGAATGCCCTGCCTATTGAAGGTAGGGCTACATTTACTGTTGCCAGTGCAAGGGGTGTTAAAAAGGAGGTGATTGTTGTGACTATTAATGCTGACCTTCTTGTCTCTCCAATACCAGGCTGACTCAATGCTATTCCTGCTGATTATATCCCATAACCATGTAATAGACTGCCTTGTCAAAAAAATAGACAAGTCTCTCGCCGAGCTCAAACATCCTATATATATCAAGTGCCTTTTCCCATACCCCATAAGAATATGTAAACATCCATATATGCTTTTTCAAAAGGCTAACAGAACTCATAAGCTCCTCAATTGGTATCATGTCTTTTTTCCTTGTCCTTCCAAGGTCATAGTAGAATGACTTAAATTCTACCTCACCCTTTATACCTTTTAGCCATGCATTGATCTGACCTATTATAAAGTTTGCCCTATCATAAAGCTCTTTTTTGTCAAAGTTATGATAGGATTTGGTAGACGGGTTTGTGGATATATCATTTAACCAGAGCTCTATTATTTTTTTAGAGTTATTCTGTACAGCGTTAATAAGGTCATCAGAAAGAAGGCTTCCTTTATAGCTTATCCTGTCCTGTTTTGTACCTTCAAAGAATGCCTCCAGGGAGTCCTGTATCTTCCAGAGGTCTTTTTTGAGTTCTCTGTATGTCTTTATGGCCTTTTCCTGGGAATCAAAGGCAAGGTCAGGCATGTCAGTAACAGGGAAGTATCTACACTCTGAGGCATCATCACCAGGGGTCTCAGTCCCACCTATCTTTTCTGCCTCAAAAGTAACGATTAATAATTCACCGTATAAAGGGTTTATATGGGAGCTTACATCCACGAGCTGGACAATCCTCCCTTCGACCCCTGCCTCCTCTTTTAATTCCCTCAAGGCAGCATCCTCAATGCTCTCGCCAACTTCGGCAAAACCTATAGGGAAACACCACATATCCTTATAGGGTTCATGGGCCCTTTTTACAAGGAGGACCTCACGGCTGTGATTGGGGAGGATCACAGATGCCACAGGAAGCGGGTTTTCATAGTGTATCTGTTTACAGACACTGCATACCTGCCTCTGTCTACCCTCAAGGAAGTCTACAGTTAATTCTGAACCACAGTGATAACAATAGGTCTTCTGCCTCATGG
>JAOAHW010000133.1 GCA_026415015.1 Syntrophorhabdaceae bacterium | reverse complement strand
GCCCATATGATTGCCCATACACCGAGGAGTGCACCGACAAATCCAAGGAATGCACCCTGGAAGGCCATTGACCACTGTGTCCCTACATACCCACCAAGGACCATATAAAGCCATGCAATGAAGATGGATAGTAACAGACACCAAAGAGGTGGCAGTCCTGTTACAGCATACCATACACCGCCTGCTGCCTTGAGCTGCCCCACTGAATACATGAAAAGGAAATATAGCATGCAGATTGCGACAACAGTCTGTAGCATCTTGCTCTCAAATCTTCTTCCTATAGTCTCTGGAAGGGTGGCTGCACCGAGCTTTGCAGAGAATTCCCTTGTCTTTATAGCAGCAAGCCAGCAACATGGGATGAGCCCCAGAAGGCTCCATATCCCTGCAAACCACATCCCGGAGAAGCCCACAGAATAGACAACGCCTGTTGAACCACAGAATGCCCAACCAGAAAGGTATGAGGCTGCAAGGGCACATCCTGTAACAGCAGGACCGATATCTCTTTTTCCAACGAGATATTCATCAAAAGAGCCCTTGGCTACCCTTCTTTTGCTGGCGAGGCCAAGGAGAATTGAGACCAAAAGAAGCAATCCCACGCCTATAACAGACATTGTTATAATTGCTGTTGTGGGCTTTGGCATTGTAAGATACTGTATTGGATTCATTCTTTCCACCCCCTTGTAATAAGCCATGTCCCTATGAATGTCATAAGGAATAACCCGATAATAAGTGCCCACCATACATACCAGGGAGCCAATAGAACTGATGCATCAGGTAGCTGAACCGGTGGTGGTGCTATAGGTTGTGTTGGCTGCATATATAACCCTCCTTCTTATTTTTTTTAAATTGATGTTAAAGCTCACCCCCTTCCTTATTTATTTTTCCTAATAGGAAGCCTGTTGTCAAATTTTGTATACAGTTTTTGTTCTGATTTTGATTTGATTCACGCCCCCATAACCCCTGTTTTTCCTATAAGAATAGCTTTATTAAAAAAAAAGTCAACAAAAAATTGACATTGGTCACATAATTTTTTTCTTTTGATTTTTAACTATACAGAAATATTGAAAAAAATTAAAGCCTCACAGATACTATCTTTGATATACCAGGTTCTTCCATAGTAATCCCGTAGATGGTGTTGGAGGCCTCCATGGTAATCCTGTTGTGGGTTATAAAGATTATCTGTGTCTTGTCAGTTATTGTCTTTATAATATCGATAAGGGATATAATGTTTGCATCATCAAGGGGGGCATCAATCTCATCAAGGAGCGTAAAAGGTGAGGGATTCGTATCCATAAGGGAAAGGAGAAAGGCAGTGGATATTAATGCCTTCTCTCCACCGGATAGCTGCTCCATCCTCAAGACCCTCTTTCCAGGTAATTGAACAAACATATCTATACCTGCTGAATCCTGATTAAACAAAAGGTGTCCGTTTCCGCCCTTAAAGAGCATATTTGTAAACCTCTTGAATGCATTGTTTACTATATCAAATGTCTCAAGAAATATCTCTTTTGAGAGGGTATCTATTTTTATTATGGTTTTTTTCAATGAGTCCATGGAATCCTTAAGGTCATTCTTCTGGGTCGCAAGAAATTCCATCCTCTCCTTTGTCTCTGTATACTCCTTTTCTGCCCTGAAATTTACCTCGCCCAATGCCTTAATCTCTTCCTCTATCCTTTCCCTCTCTGCCTCAAGCTCTGCAATAGGTATGACTGTTGTATTTTCTAATCCCTCCAGCCCATATAATGTGGTGAGCCTTTCCTGAATAGTATTTTTCTTTTCATTGAGGACAGCCATCTCCCTCTCTATTGATTCCCGTCTTGATCTAATTTTTTCTATATCTTTTGATGTACTCTCTATTTTTTCAGCAATTGATTGTCTCTCTATGTGGAGGTTGCCTGAGGTCTTTTTGAGCTCTTCATATCTCTCAATATATCTTTCAGTAGTTGTCTTTATATACTCATAATCTTTTTCTAATCTCTCTATCTTAGTTTTGCATCCCTCTGTCTTTTCATTTGCCTCTTTTTTCTTATTCCTCAATTCTTCAAGTTCTGCCTTTATATTGTCTATCTGTCCTACCTTCCTTGCTATGTCTTCGGTTATCCCTTTTATGAAATTTTTCTTTCTCTCCAGGTTTATGGATATGTTTCGCCATCTTGATTGGGTGTCTTCATATGTCTTTTTTACAACATCCAGTCTGTTTTTTAATGTCTCTAACTCCTTTTCTACAAGATCTTTCTCCTCTTTATGCCTTTCCATCTCTTTGATTAAACCTTCTGTCTCACCTGGGGATCTATCTTCCTCATATATATCTTTAAAGGATTCAAGCTCCTCGTATCTCTCTGAGATTGTCTTTATCTCAGCCGCCAGGGAAGCAGCATCAAGCTCAAACCCTTTGATGGCATCTTCTTTTGTCTTTAATTCTATCCTTATTTGCCTATAGGCTTTATCCTTTAACTCAAAATGCCTTTTATATTCATTGAAACTTTCTGTATGTCTCTCAAGACTTGCCTTTATATCCTTTATCTCCTTTTCCGCCTTCTTTCTCTCCCTGTATTGCTGGAGGTCTATCTTGCTCGAATCCTTTTCCTTTAATATCAGACCCCTTGAGTCAATTAGCATCTCGTTGTTTAAAAATATTCCTTCCTCGCCATCTTTTATCCTCTTTAAGGTATCCTCAACACTATCTATCCATCTTATATGGATGCCTACCCTTCCCTCCTTGTCATCCCCTGAGTAACTGAATAGGCTCTTGTCATGGAAAAATATATAGTTATCATCTTTTTTGGCTATTTCAGAGGCTATCTCATCTATATCTTCGCTTGTTATGACTGTATATTCCATCTCCCTGAAGAAGAATCTCTCCACAGCCTTTTCTGTCCATTCATCAATACTTATGAGGTCAATAAGTCTTTTTGCATCAGATTGTTTGTCTTTATTAGATGTTGTAAGACTGCTTATCTGTCTTAGAAACGCCTCTTTACCTTTTTTCTCACTGTTTAATGCATCAATCTTTTGCCTCAGTGACTCCATTGTCTTTTTCAGGTCCTCAAGCTCTCCAAAAAGCATCCTCTCTTTTATGGATATCTCATCCCTTGCAGCAGTCTCTTTCTCCTGTGTTTCCTTTATTTTACTGTATTGTCCATCAAGATAATTCAGTCTTGCCTTTATCCGCTCTTTCTCTTCCTTTCTTTTTTCCTCTCTCTTTTGCCTTTCTTTTTCCTTTCTTTCTATCTCGGACAGCTTATTTTTTATATCTGTTATACTACTCATAGTGACAAATAGTTTTACCCTCTGTTTTTCTATCTCTGATTCGTATCCCTCTATCTCTTTTTTTAATGTATCTACTGACTCCTTTGTCTTTTTCTCCTCTTCCTCATGGGCCTCTATAAGGAGATGCTCTTCATCTTTCTTTTTATTGAGGCCCTTTATCTCTGAATCCAAGTCAATCTGCCTCTTTTCCAGGGCATCTATCTTCCCTGACAGCTCCAGAAGCAACCTGTCCAGTCTCTTTTTCTCCACGTTGAGATACTCTATCTCCACAAGTCTACTCTCCATGTCCTTTTCTTTGCCCTTAATATCCACCTCAAGCTGCCTTAAGACACTGTCGGTGAGGCTAAATTCATTCTCTTTAACCTCAAGCTCCTTTCTAAATGTCTCTTTTTCTTCCTCTTTTCTTGAGATCTCTCCATCGAATGCCCCGAGTCTCTCCTTTGTCTTCTCTATCTTCCTTGTTATCTTTATATAACCGTCAATAAGTATCTGTTTATCCACCTCAGATAGTCTATCAGCTAATTTTTTATAGGCCTTCCACCTCTCAAATTCTGCCTGTGCCTTTTCAAAAGACTGCTTTACCTCGCTGTATATGTCTTCTATCCTCTCAAGGTTTGCCCTTACCTCCTCCATTCGGATGATGGCCTCACGCTTTTTCTCCTCAAACCTCGTTATACCGCTTGTCTCCTCAATTAATAGCCTTCTTTCCTGTGGTTTCATCTGGGTGAAGTATTCTATCTTGCCCTGCTCGATAATAGCATAAGAGTTGGGACCTATGCCTGTTCCGAGAAAGAAGTCCTGGACATCCTTTAATCTCACAGGTGAATTATTGATAAAATATTCGTTGGTGCCGTCCCTATAGATCCTCCTTTTGATAGCCATTTCTTTATCATTATCTGATAACTCTATGGTGACCTCTGCTATGTTTACAGGCCTTTTACCATTGCTACCGTGAAAGATTACATCGCCCATATCCTTGACCCTTAAAGATTTTGTGCCTCTCTCGCCTAATGCCCATATTATGGCATCTACAATATTGCTCTTTCCACAGCCGTTAGGGCCAACAATGGATGTAATACCCTCGTGAAATTGAAAAACCGTTCTATTCAAAAACGATTTAAACCCAAATAATTCCAGCCTCTTAAGTCTCAAAATTTACGACCTCGAACTTTATAAACATTAGTCTTTTATTTGCCAGTAAGGTGGCGATGTAATAACAAGATGGATAGTTTCATCAGGGATATCCCTCATCCACCTCGAATCCCCTATGTATATTTTATGCCATGTGTTCATATTACCATAAACAGAAATAGTTAAGGTTAACCTATTGATGCAATTGCCCTTTTTATCCTTTTTTCAACACTTTTCTTTCCAAGGATATTTATAACATCAAATATACCCGGGCTTGCTGTCCTACCTGATAGAGCTACCCTTATAGGTTGAACCACATCTACAGTTTTTTTACCTGTTTCTTTTACAATATTCTCAATGAGTAGCTTCTGGCCTGCCTCATCGTTTTCTTTTAAACTGACAAAACCCTCAAGAAAACCCTCAAGTATCTTTTTTGTCTCATGGGTTAGATATTTTTCCTTTGCCTTTTCATCATATATTATTTCGTCACTGAAGAAAAATTCTGCCATCTGTGCCATCTCTTTTAATGTTTTAGCCCTATCTTTGAGATTTCTCACGATAGGGACAAGCTTTTCCCTGTTGTCTATTTCAATGCCTGACTTTACAAGAAACCCTTCTAACATACCTGCTATACGATTCTCTTCGGATGTCTTTATGTAATGACTGTTTAACCAGCTCAGCTTATCCATATCAAAGATAGCAGGGGATTTACCTACATGCTTTAAGTCAAACTTTTCTATGAGCTCCTCCTTTGAGAATACCTCCTGGTCTCCATATGCCCAGCCTAAACGGGCAAGGTAATTCATGAGTGCCTCTGGGAGAAAACCCTCATTTTTATACTCTAACAGGGATGTGGCACCGTGTCTTTTGCTTAAGCGTGTCCTGTCCTTGCCGTGTATTAGGGGGACATGGGCAAACTCAGGGAGCTTGTATCCCAGGGCATTGTAAATGAGTATCTGCCTCGGTGTATTGTTTATGTGGTCATCGCCCCTTATTATGTGGGTTATATCCATGAGGGCATCATCCACCACTACAGTAAAATTGTATGTAGGTGTATTGTCGCTTCGCAATATAACAAGGTCATCAAGCTCCTCACAGTTAAAGGTAATCTTTCCACGGACTATGTCATTGAATGATACCTGTCCATCAAGGGGTGTCTTGAACCTGATGACATAGGGCCTGTCCGGGTCTTTGAGGTTTAAGTCCCTGCATGTCCTGTCATAATTGGGTTTTCTGCCTTCTTTTAAGGCGTTTTTTCTTTTCTCCTCAAGGACCTCAGGGGTGCAATAACATCTGTATGCAAGGCCTTGATTTAATAATCTGTATGCATGCTCCCTGTACAGGTCCATCCTTTCCCGCTGGAAAAAAGGCCCCTCATCCCATAATATTCCAAGCCACTTGAGGCCATCGAGTATGTCCTTTGTATACTCATCCTTTGACCTTTCAATGTCTGTGTCCTCTATCCTTAAAACAAATATACCATTATTGTGTTTTGCAAAGAGATAGTTAAAAAGTGCTGTCCTTGCCCCACCTATATGTAGATTCCCTGTGGGAGAAGGGGCAAACCTTGTCTTTACCATTGATATTAACCTCCGAAAAGTAGATTAAAAGGATTATAAAATCAGGCTGTATTGGACATACTCCATTGCCTGACAATCTCTATAAAGGCCTTTACATGGGGTGAAATAGTCCTCCCCTTTCTTGTTACCATGTAAAAAGACCTCTTTATTACAGGCATATTCTTTATATTTAATATCTTAATTGTACCCTGACCAAGTTCATCCTTTATTGCCATCCTTGATATGTATGATATACCCAAGCCATTTTTCACAGCATTCTTTATGGACTCTGTATCTGACATCTCGGCTATGACTTTAAATGCCGCATCTTTTGACTTGTGCAGGGATTTTATTACCCTTTCAAAGTGATTCCTTGTCCCTGAGCCATTCTCCCTTGATATTAAAGGGTATGTATAAAGCCCTGCAACATCTATTGTATCAGGATAGTCTCGAGGGGCAATGACAACTATCTGGTCTTCCAGGAATACCCTGTATTCAAGTTTGGCTGTATCATCTTTTGCCCCTACAAAACCAATGTCATATTCACCCTCAAACATCTTTGCTGTTATCTCTCGTGAATCTGAGATAATAAGCCTCATATAGATATTGTTGAATTTTTCTCTGAAAAGGCTGAATATCTGGGGTATTATATACACGCCAGGTATATTGCTTGCACCTACGGTAATCGAGCCTTTTTCCAGCCCTTTATATGCAGATATCTCCTCTATTATCTCCCTCTTGAGGTGCTGTAGGTCCTTTGCATATCTCATGAGTATCTCCCCAGCCTTTGTGAGGGATACGCTCCTTTTTGTCCTGTCTATTAATTTTACTCCAAGGGATTTCTCCAGGTCAGATAGCTGCTTGCTTATGGTGGGCTGGGTTAGAAAAAGCTCTTCTGCTGCCTTTGTAAAACTCCTAAGGCTGGCTATCTTAAGAAATGTCTCAAGATGTTTTATGTCCATGTTTTAAAATAAAATATATTTCTCTCTGTTTCAATAAAAATAATGCCTTATGAGACCCTTCATAGTTGCGCAAAAGGGTCAATGATATAGATGTCCTGATTATTATGATTATTAAGGGGTTTTATTAAGCCTTAATGACTTTAATCTTATTGAGGTTCATCTCACCAAGGCCTCTTTTATATGCTGTCACTGTGGTTGATATGTCCTGGGGCCTCAGATTAAATAGGGTTGTGGCATAGGCATCTGCTGCCACTATGTCTGTAGATGCAATGACCTTATTCATGATTTTTACATCCTTTAGGCTACCCCCTTGTGGACCGTGATTTGTGAGTATCCTCGTTGCATCAATAATCACGAGATGGCTCTTGACAAAGGAATTAAGGTCAGACAGTGCCTCATCCATCTCCCTGTGTATGTAGCCTCTATTGCCTCCCATGATCCCCATCATATTCTTAAGACCCAGGGTCAGGCCAGTTAATCCGTGGTGTTTTGCAACAGGGCAGTTTATCAGGACATTGGCCTTCAGGGCATCATCGTATAACTCCCAGTTTTTCAAAAATACACCGTTTATCTTTGTGTCCCTGAATCTCTCATTTTCTGTGTGTTTCAATTCCACACCCTTCATGCCCTTCAATGCCCCTGCAATACCACTATTCTCATAGCATCTCCTTGGGTCATTGCAGGTGTTGTCGAAGACCTTCACAAGTCTTGCACCTGCCTTAAGGCACTCCTCTACTATTGTCTTGACAACAACAGGGTGGGTATTGGCAGCATATTCAGGTTTTCTATCCCAGCCAATATTGGGTTTTACCACCACCACATCACCCTTTTTTACAAACCTCTGCATACCACCTGTGGCAGCTATGACAGCCCTTGTAATACCTTCGTAGTCTTTACCTTCTGATACAGCAACTGTTGAAGGCTCACGGGCAAAGAGATTCACTGGGATATTATGGAGTATAGCCGAAGATATTATGAGCTTTAAAAAATCCCGTCTATGCATTATACTAATTCTAATGCTTTTTGATTATTTGTCAATATGAGACTTAATTTTTAAAGGAGACCCTTTGGATAGTGAATCATACATGAGACGCCGAGATTTTATTAGATTTATAAGTGTCCTCGGTGCATCTTTTATCATACCCCATACATCTATCGAGGCCAAAGAGGTGGAGAGACTCCTTGACAATGAAGATAGAGAGGGATTTTACATCAGGTTCATAAACCCCATCAAACCCCTAAACCCAAAAAAATGGACACTCCGAATTGGTGGTCTATGTGAAAAACCAGGCTCATTCAATCTCTATGATTTAAAGAAACTTGAAAAGACCACCCAGGTATCAAGGTTAAAATGTGTGGAATCTTGGTCAAGCAAGGCAAAATGGGGTGGGTTTAGACCAAAGGTGCTATTTGATATAGTAAAGCCTAAAAAAGAGGCAAGATATCTATATCTATACTCAGAAGACAAATACTATGAGTTTATCCCCATAGAAGACCTCCTCCATCCAAGAACACTATTTGTCTATGAGATGGATGATAGGCCTTTGCCTGATGTCCATGGTGGGCCTCTGAGACTTATAATCCCCCCAAAATACGGCTACAAAAGCATAAAGACTATATTAGGTCTCGAATTTGTGGAAAAAGGGGAAAAGGGTTACTGGGCAAAGTGGGGCTATTCCAATGAGGCAATCATACAGCCTGGACTGGATTATGCCCTTGACCTGAAAGAATTCATAAAGGTAGATAAACCAGGTGAATTGAATTATTGATGAGAGACCCTTAAAAAAAGCCATCTATCTTTTCCTTGCCATAATCTATAAGAGAATATAGAATATTAACATAACAGCCATCTGGGAGATAAAAAATAAAAGGAGGGTTTTACTATGGAAGACAACAGGATTTCATATCATGAATCAGTCCGAAAGATATACGATAGGATCAAAAAGGATAATATGGACAATATATGGGACAGGTACGAGGCCCAGGGTATGGGTGGAAACCCTGACCAGAGGTGCCCTTTCTGCCAGGGTGGTGTCCGCTGTGACCTCTGTTCCAACGGGCCTTGCAGGGCTGATGTATCAAAGGACAAAAGGGGTGTGTGCGGTATAACAGGTGATGGGATGGCTATGCGAATGATGCTACTCAAAAATGTAATGGGTGCATCTACCTATCACTACCACACAGAACAGACTATAAAGACCCTAAGGGCAGTGGCAGAAGGGAGGTCTCCCTTTAAGATACAGGAGCCAGAGAAGATGAAGGTCCTTGCCCTCCGTTTTAACATACCTGATTTCCTCCCGGAGGATGAGATTGCCCTTGCCCTCTGCAACCATTTTGAGGCAGATTTCAACAGAAAATACGATGAACCAAGCCATATTGTCTTGACCTTTGCCCCAAAAGAGAGGATAGCCAGATGGAAAGAATTGGGGATATTCCCAGGAGGCATATACGGTGAGATGATGTTTGCCACAAGCTCATGCCTCACCAATGTGGATGGTTACTATAAAAGCCTTGCCTTAAAGGCCATGAGGCTCTCCATTGCCATGGCCTATCAAAGTCAGATTATCAACGAATACTGTCAGGATATACTATTCGGGACCCCAAGGCCCCACAAGATGAGATGCAACCTCGGTGTCCTTGACCCTGATTATGTCAATGTCCTGCCCAATGGTCATGAACCATTCCTCGGGTTTGCCATGGTCCAGCTTGCAAGAAGGCAGGAGTGGCAGGATAAGGCAAAGGCAGTAGGGGCAAAGGGTCTCAGGATTATAGCAAATATAGAGACAGGTCAGGAGATGATCCAGAGGTGGGAGATGGATGATGTCTTCTATGGCTATACTGGAAACTGGATTATGCAGGAGGCCATACTGGCCAGCGGTTGTATTGACCTTTTTGCCTGTGATATGAACTGCTCTATGCCTGTTGACCCTTTATATGCGAAAAAATATAAATTCAGGCTGATACCTGTGAGCCAGCTTGTTGCCTTCGAGGGTATAGACGAGAGGATTGATTATTCCCCTGAGGAGGCAGAAAAACAGGCTGCCCAGCTTCTGACAATGGCAATAGATAACTTTAAAGAGAGAAAGGCAAATGTTGAGCCAGTTACAGGATTGCCAATGAGTGAGGCAATCGTAGGGTTCTCTACAGAGAGTATACTCGATGCCTTAGGCGGGACACCTGAGCCTCTTTTAAAGGCCATAGCAGGCGGCAGTATAAAGGGTGTAGTAGGACTCGTGTCCTGCACAACATTAAGAGACACTGGCCAGGATGTTCATACTGTAAGCATAGCAAAAGAGCTTATAAAAAGGGATGTCCTTATCCTCTCTATGGGTTGCGGAAATGCAGCGCTACAGGTGGCAGGGTTGTGCAGTTTTGAGGCAAAGGAGCTGGCAGGAAGTGGCCTTAAGGCAGTATGCGAGCTACTGAAGATTCCACCTGTTTTGAGCTACGGGACATGCACTGACACAGGCAGGCTTGCAGACCTTTTGGCCTCCCTTTCAACATCTATGGGGGTGCCTGTCAAAGACCTCCCTATTGCTGCTGTGGCACCAGAATACATGGAACAGAAGGCGACCATAGATGCCATATTTGCCCTTGCCTTTGGATTGTACACCTATGTGAACCCTGTCCCAACTGTAACAGGAGGGCCAAACCTTGTAAAATTATTGACAGAGGACTGTAAAGACATTACAGGTGGTGTTTTAAGTGTTGAAAAAGATACTATCAAGGCAGTTGATGGTATTATGGCTCATATAGAGGAAAAGAGGAAAAAACTGGGGATATAATAGAGACCATCTACAGATGGCTATAATACATAATTTAGGGGATACTGGGTTATTAACCTGAAGTATCATTCCTGAAGAAGGGGGGATATAGATTATGGTGGGGGAAGATAAGCCTGAGAATAAGGGTATCCACTGGGCATGGATTATCCTCGCAGTTTGCTTTGTAGACCTTTATATAAATTACGGAATAAGGCTCGGCTACAGTGTCCTCCTCCCTGAGATGATAAGAACCATGGGTTTTACAAGGAGACAAGGTGGAGACATCTTCAACGCCTACTTCATTGTATATATCCTATTTTCACTCTTCACAGGCTATCTCACAGACCGCCTTGGTGCAAGAAAAGTAGTCTCTATCTTCTGTGTTATACTCGGTGCAGGCACAGTGTTCATGGGCACAGCCCAGAGCTTCTGGCAGGCATGTATATTCTATGGTATTGTTGGTATGGGTGGTGCAGCCATGTGGACACCTATTATTACATTAGTCCAGAGGTGGTTTGCAGTGAGGAAAAAAGGCATGGCACTTGGTATCCTCTCTACAGGCTTTGGGCTTGGCTTTGCCACTATGGGAAGATTCTATCCTGCAATAGTTGCCTGGAAAGACTGGCGTTACTGCTGGTATATACTCGGTTCTGCAGCGCTCTGTATGGTGATTGTCAATGCCCTGCTTTTAAGGAGCAAACCAGAGGACAAAGGACTTGTCCCGTGGGGTACAAAGGAAGAAAAACCCCAGCAAAAGGGTGAGCCTACAATCAAGACTGAAAAGATAAGATTTTCAGAGATCCTCTCCATCCCCAATTTCTGGTTTATTGGTTTTTCATATCTTTTGATTGCTGCATCCCTGTACCTCCTTTTAACTTTTATGGTGGATTATGCAAGATATGAACTGGGTCTACCTTATGGAAGGGCATCGCTTCTTGCAACCATCCACGGGACAGGACAGATAGTGGGTGTCCTCACAATACCTATGGCATCTGACTATATAGGCAGGCGTATGACACTGATACTCTCCAATGCCTGTATAGGTCTTTCTGTGTTGAGCATAATACTTGCAGGTCCTAATGTAGTCTGGCTCTATGTAAGCATAGGTTTTCTTGGTGCATTCTTTGGTGCCACATTCCCCATGTATGGTGCTGCAGGTGGCGATTATTTCAAAAAAGAGATGATGGGTACAGTCATCGGGGCACTTACTATCTTTTATGGTTCAGGTGCTATACTTGCCAACAGAATGGGAGGCCATATAAGGGATATTACAGGGTCATTCTTTATCCCCTTTATAATTGCCTTTGTAGCAGCACTTGTAGCATCCCTTTTGATGATATTTGTGAAAAAAAGACCTTTGCCGCAAATATAAAGAAACAAAAATAAGGAGGGTAAAATGAACATTCTCTATTGGTTATTAGGCATTTATGATTCCGATAGTGAATCATCTTCTTCTTCTGGTTCAACCGACACATATTCAACAGACTCTGATGATTTTTCCATAAATCCTGCCACTGGTTTACCCATGATAGGTGGTATAGGAGGGGTAGATGTTGAAGGAAACCCCTATGGCACCAGTCATTCTGATGACTATTTGTTCTCTTCCAGTTCTAGCTCTATTTTTGATGACTGGTCTTCCAGTTCAACCTCAAGTTTTGACGACGATTGGAGCACAGGTACCCTCTCCAGTAGTTTTGACGATGACTGGTCTACCAGTTCATCCTCAAGTTTTGACGATTGGGGCACAGGTAGCTCCTCCAGCAGTTTTGATGACGATTGGTAATAACCCTTGAATTGATAAACAATCATTGAAAGACAAACCCATTTATTTTTGTTATATAGAGTATGAGAGTTATAATCCAGAAACCCGACCTTGATACATGCTTAACAGGTCTTATAATCGGTATATCAGACAGAGATGACATTGTAGTTGTTGATGATGTGGCTGATGAAAAAGACATCCAGGACCATTCTGTTGTATGTATTGAATGTGGGGGGACAGGCCTTACATCATTGAACAACTTTGACCACCATGACCCAGAGAGATATTTCCCCCCTGCCTGTCTCCAGGCTTATAGAAAAACAGGATGCCATGCAGCAGGTCTTGAAAGGCTGGTGGAATACGTATGTCTCGTTGATGACAGACCAGATGCCCACCCTGTCATCCCTTTCCCTTCTCTATCCAATATCTTCTCAGGCATGCTCTTTGTAGAAAAGGACACTAAAAACCAGTTCCTAAAGGGTATTGCTATACTGAAAAGGCTACTCGCAGATGGTATTGACCCTTTCTCTACCATGCCCAACCTACATGAATGGATAGATTACATAGAGGCAAAAAAAGCCAACATGAATAAAATAGAAGGTGTTATAAAAAAAGCAGAATTTTATCAAACCAGAGGTGCACTGAAGCTTGGTTTCCTTGAATCTAATGTCATTGGAGGCATAGGCACTCTATACCTGTCTCTTATACACATCT
>JAOAHW010000123.1 GCA_026415015.1 Syntrophorhabdaceae bacterium | reverse complement strand
GGGTATATACTCACCCTCTTCTTGCCAGCACTGTCCTCAAACCTGACTACACCGTCTTTTAAGGCAAACAATGTGCAGTCCCTCCCCATACCAACATTTTTCCCTGGATGTATCTTTGTGCCATGCTGTCTTACTATAATGCTTCCTGCCCTGGCGGCCTGTCCACTGAAGAGCTTTACCCCGAGTCTCTGACCCTGGCTATCTCTTCCGTTTCTTGAGCTTCCTCCTGCCTTTTTATGAGCCATATCAAGCCTCCATATAGATCTTTTCTATCAATAGTTCAGTATAGTGCTGACGGTGTCCTATTTTCTTTTTATAGTCTTTTCTCCTTTTATACTTAAAGACTATAACTTTTCTCTGTCTGCCCTGACCTAAAACCCTGCCGCTTATATATACGCCTTCAACATAGGGATTACCGATTATGGTGTTTACACCATTGTTTACTGCTAATACCTCTCTTATCTGGACCTCTTCGCCATTGGTTACAGGTAGTCTCTCCAGTTTTAGCTTTTCACCCTCTGAAACCTTATACTGTTTTCCTCCGTTTTCTATAATCGCATACATAACATACCTCTATACCTTGGTTTTGAAAAAAACTACTTATAATATGATAAAAACAATTGAAAAGTCAATGAGAAAACAAACAGAAAAAGAGTAGAAAAATAGATGAAAAGTCTTGAGATAAGGCCTTTTTAAAAGGTCTCTAATATTAATCTTTAAAACACAATACCTTATGGTCTTTATCGCCTGACAAGACAGGTATCTCTTTTTTGCACCTATCCTTACTAAAATCGCACCTTGAATAGTACGGGCAGCCTTCCATTAACTCATTCTTATAATCCACCTCTTTCTTGAGGAAATCACCATTTATGGAATCTATAAGCATCTGTGTATAAGGATGTAGTGGATTGTAAAATACCTCATTCTTTTTTCCTGCCTCCACAACCATACCTTTATACATTACGATTATATCATCAGAGATAAATCTAACAATATTTAGGTCATGGGAGACAAAAATCATGGATATACCTCTCTTTTCTTTAATATCCATAAAAAGGTTGACAATCTGTGCCTGTATGGATACATCGAGAGACGAAACAGGCTCATCAGCCACTATAAGAGAAGGGTTTGTTGTGAGTGCCCTGCCAATAGCAATACGCTGTCTCTGACCCCCACTCATCTCATGGGGATATTTATCTATAAAATCCTCATTGAGTCCAACATCCATAAGGATCTCTATTAACCTTTCCCTAATATAGTCTCTATCAACAATATGGTGAAACAAAAGGGGTTCTGATAGGGTTTCAAAGACCTTTTTTCTTGGATTTAGAGATGAGTATGGATCCTGAAAGATTATCTGCATATCCTTTCTCAGAGACCTTATTACGTCCTTTTTAATATCCATCAGATCCATATCTTTAAAGATCACTCTTCCGCTATCAGGTTTTTCAAGGAACAGAATGCACCTTGCAAGGGTGCTTTTGCCTGAACCGCTCTCACCTACTATGCCCAGGGTTGAGCCATGCTGTAAGTCAAAGGACACAGAATCTACAGCCCTTATGACCTCTCTATTTTTTGAAAATATAGACTTTTTTACCTCATAACTCTTTTTTAATTCTGATACAGATAACAGCGAACCCATCTCTCATTACCTATTTTTTTAACCTCTGGTTCATCTTTCCTGCACCTCGGCATAGCATACATACAGCGGGGGTTAAACTTACAACCCTCTGGCAGGTCAGACAATCTCGGGACAAAACCAGGGATGGCCTTTAACCTCTTTTCATGGCCTTTAAAGGCAAAGATAGATTCCATGAGACCCCTGCTGTATGGGTGTAAAGGTTCATTAAAAAAATCATCAACTGCTGCCTCTTCAAGGAGCCTCCCTGCATACATAATACCAATATAGTCTCCAAACCTTCTCATAATATTTAGATTATGGGTTATGAACAGCATGGACATACCATATCCTAAAATGAGCTCCTTTAATAGATAGAGGATCTGGGACTCTGTGGCCACATCAAGGGCTGTTGTTGGCTCATCTGCTATCAAAAGAGAAGGGTTGCAGGATATGGCCATGGCAATCAAAATCCTCTGCCTCTGACCGCCGCTTAATTGATGGGGGTATTGTATATACCTCTTCTCAGGGTCTTCAAAGCCTACCTGCCTTAAAAGCTCAAGGACCCTCTTTTTTACATCTGACCTGGATAGATTACCATGGAATGCTATGGTTTCACCTATCTGCTCCCCTATCCTTATAACTGGATTCAATGCAGTCATGGGCTCCTGAAAAATCATACCTATTCTATTGCCTCTTATGGATTCCATCTCTTTTTTTGTAAGGTTTAAAAGGTTTTTGCCTTCAAAGTCTATCTCTCCCATGACTATCCTGCCTGGAGGGGGCACAAGTCTCAATATAGACATGGCTGTCATGGTCTTTCCTGAACCACTCTCACCTATAAGACCAAAGACCTTACCCTTTTCAATATGGAAGCTCACATCATCTACAGCCTTTATAATGCCTGAATCTGTAGATATCTCAGTGTGTAATTTAGAGACTTTTATGGTAATTTTGTCCACTTTCAAAAACTCTTTGATTATTTTAACCCTATGCATTATACTAATCCCATAAAAAATGGCAAGCCTTTTGTGGGCTATATTTTTAATCTTCTTTATTTTTATAAACAATACTCAAGCTATGGAAACGATAAAACTCCCTGAATATGAAGATAATAAACCTATTTATTTTAAAGAACTTTTAAATAAAAGGCATACTGTCAGGAGTTATCAAAAAAACAGGCCTCTAAATCTCAGGGACCTCTCATATATACTCTGGACAGCTTATGGTTTTAGAAAAGACGGTGGCAGGGTTGTCCCATCTGCAGGGGGGCTATATCCCCTTGACATTTACATAGCCTGTGGCCAGATAGGGGTCAAAGAAGGAGAAAACATGCCAACTGGCCTCTATCATTACCTGCCAGATAGACATCAATTAAAGACAATAAAGACAAATGACATAAGAAGAGATATAGCAAGGGCATCATTATCACAGATGTGGATGGCAGAGGCACCCTGTATGATTATTATTACTGCTGAATATGAAAGGATAACTTTTAAATACAGGGAAAGGGGTATCAGATATGCATTTATGGAGGCAGGAAATGTATCACAGAATATCTTTCTTTCTTCATTTAATAAAGGGCTCGGTTGTGGTATAGTAGGTGCCTTTGATGATTATGCCTTGAAGGCTGTACTGGGGATTAAAAAATCCCATGAGCCACTCCTTGTTATGCCTGTAGGATATAAATAAAAGTAGATAGAAGAGGAGTTTTTATGACAGAAACAGATATAAGAGAAGGACTTACCTTTGATGATGTGCTGCTTATCCCTTCCATGAGCAGGATAATGCCCAAGGATACAGACATATCCACATTTTTGACGCCTAAAATAAAATTAAACATCCCTCTCATAAGTGCTGCCATGGATACAGTAACTGAGGCAAAGACTGCCATATGCCTTGCCCAGGAAGGTGGTATGGGTATTATACACAGGAATATGGATGTGGCAGAACAGGCACAGGAGGTAGAAAAGGTTAAAAAATCAGAAAGCGGCATGATAATAGACCCCATTACCATAAGGCCAGAACAAAAGATAAAAGATGCCCTTGACTTGATGGCAAGATACAGGATATCAGGCATACCTGTAACAAGGGGTAAGAAACTAGTAGGTATAATAACAAATAGGGACCTGAGGTTTGAGACAAACCTGGATGAAAAAGTAGACAATGTAATGACAAAGGAGAATCTTGTAACAGTCAAAGAGGGTATAAGCCTGGAGGAATCAAAGAGTATACTCCATAAACACAAGATAGAAAAACTCCTTGTAGTGGATGATGAATTCAATCTCAAAGGGCTTATAACTATAAAAGATATAGAAAAGATGAGGAAATACCCAAACTCCTGTAAAGACCATCTTGGGAGATTAAGGGTAGGTGCCGCAGTAGGTGTAGGTCCTGACAGAGACAGGCGGGTGGATGCACTCATAAGGGCAGGGTGCGATGTAATAGTCATTGACACTGCCCATGGACATTCAAAAAATGTAATAGAGTCCATAAAGGAGATAAAGAGGAACTATAAGGATATCCAGGTGGTGGCAGGTAATATTGCCACTGCAGAGGGCTGTGAGGAGCTTATAAAGGCTGGTTGCGATGGTGTGAAAGTAGGCGTGGGGCCAGGTTCAATTTGCACAACAAGAATAATAGCAGGCGTAGGTGTTCCACAGATAACCGCTATAATGGAAGCAGCCAGGGTTGCAAAGAAATATGGCATACCTATTATTGCTGATGGAGGGATAAAATTCTCAGGGGATGTAACAAAGGCTATAGCTGCTGGTGCTGACTCTGTTATGGTGGGAAACCTCTTTGCTGGCACAGATGAGACCCCCGGTGAGATGGTTCTATATCAGGGCAGGACATACAAGGT
>JAOAHW010000074.1 GCA_026415015.1 Syntrophorhabdaceae bacterium | reverse complement strand
TCAAGGTGATATAGGTTCTGATATACAGCATCTGCTGTGCCCTTATACCAGTCATCCCCTACCCTCATCTGCGGTGAAAGATGTGTGATAAACTCACCAAGCTCAGGGTTAAGTATACTCCAGGCATCCCTTGTGTGGCTTATAAGGGAATGGGATTTATACTGGGGCAGGACAAATATCTTCCTCACACCTGAGTTTATACAGTTGCTTAAGGTAAAGTCTATGATCCTGTATTTGCCCCCAAAGGGCACTGCTGGTTTTGCCCTATCCTTTGTCAATGGATGGAGTCTTACGCCTACACCTCCAGCAAGGATAAAGGAGACAGCATCATAGAGTATCCTTGGTTTCACCATATTAAAATTAATAACACATTAACAGGAATAATCAACAAAAAATCAGTTTTTTCTTGCACCGATAAATAACTTTATTGTAATTTCCATGTAATAGAGATGGAGATATACACCCTACCGCCTCTTATCAGCTCTACCATACTCTTTATACTGTTTATCATGGGTATTTTTAAGGCAAGGGGTGCGCCTGTCAATCTCCTTTTTGGCCTCATATGCCTTGTGGGATGCCTTCTAAACCTGGACAAGACAATACTCACCATCATTGAAGACCAGGGGCTTGCCATAAGGATAAGCAGGATAGACCATATATTCCTTGTATTTATAATCCCTCTGTATCTCCACTTTACTGTCCTTGCCACAGGTTACAGAAGGTGGCTTTCCCTTGTAAAGGCATTCTATTTAATGGCTTTCCTACTCACACCCATTACACAATCCCCACTCTATCTGACCCATGCAAGACCATTTTTCTTTGGTTATTTTGCCCAATCAGGGCCCCTCTTTCTCATATTTGGGGTGTTAAGTACTATAAGCACTGCCATATCCATATGTCTGTTTATAAAGAATATGAAGGAAGAGACCACAGCAGAGAAAAAGACAAGGATTAAATATATCCTTCTGAGTTTTGGACTTGCAGCCTTTGTAAACCACTTTGATGTCATAATCATGAAGGGGTATGAAGTTTATCCCATAGGCAATTTTGTGTTCATCCCCATGTGTCTTTTTGGATATGCCATATACAGACATGACATAATGGAGTGGCGGATATTCCTAAATAAAGGCCTTGTATTTTTTACACTCCTTATCATGTCATCTGGTTTTTTTATAGTTATGGCAACGGTTCTGAAAAACTTATTTTTTGATTCAGTGACACAGGGGGTCATCTATGTGGTCTCCATGGTGTTAACCTTTCTCCTTATCTATTTCACAAAAGAGAGGATTCAGGAATTCCTTATAAATTTCATGGAGCAGGAGTTTATAAAAAACAGACAGGCCATAAGAGACCTCAGTTTTGAGATAATGAGCATACACGATATAGAGGAGATAAAAAAGACTGTAGTAAAGAGGCTATCTGAGACTTTCCTACTCAAGGTGTGTGAATTAAGGCTGGTATCGAGGTTAGATAAAAATGAATCCACCTGCATCCTTGGTGAGGATGACCCTATGAGAGAACAAGGCTACATATTATCTGTCCCTGTGCATTCCCA
Organism: Syntrophorhabdaceae bacterium; assembly: GCA_026415015.1. Lineage (GTDB taxonomy): Bacteria > Desulfobacterota > Syntrophorhabdia > Syntrophorhabdales > Syntrophorhabdaceae > DTOV01. The sequence continues at coordinate 6,527 of JAOAHW010000074.1, read as the reverse complement.
GTCTTACCCCAGTCTTATCCTCCTTGGAGAGAAGGGAAATATGAGTCTGTACACCAATGAAGACCTTGAGATGCTCTCAATACTCGCAAACCATGTTGCCCTTGCCCTTGATAATGCCCAGGCCTACAAAAAGATCCAGGACTTTTCTTTTTCCCTTGAAAGACTTGTGGATGAAAGGACAAAGGCCCTGATCCAGAGTGAGAGCCTCGCTGCTGTGGGTAGGCTTGCTGCAGGTGTAGCCCATGAACTAAACAACCCCATAGCAAGTGTCATGAGCACCATAGAATACTATATAGACCACACAAAAGAGGGTGAGGAGATCCACGATGACCTTTTATTCTCTTTAGGGGAGCTAAAAAGGGCAAGGGATATTGTAAAAAGCCTCCTTGACACATCACGGCAGAAGGAAGAATCAATGATATTAACAGATATCCACAACCCCATAGAGGATGCCTTAAGGATACTATACAATCAATATAAGAACAAAAAGATAACCATTGAAAAAAGGCTTCACAGCCATAGAAGCCTTATTATGGGTAATCCTGCCAGGCTGTGTCAGGTCTTTATAAACCTTATAAAGAACTCCATAGATGCCATAGGCGAAAATGAAGGCAAGATAATCATAGAGACATCAAACCCTGATACCTCCCACGTATCATGTGTTATCTCTGATAATGGTGAAGGCATGGACAGGGATGTAATAAAAGATATATTCAAGCCATTCTTTACAACAAAGGAGCAGGGCAAGGGCATTGGCCTCGGCCTATACATAGTCCATGAGATAATAAAAGAGCATAATGGTAGGATAGATGTTCAGAGTGAAAAAGGTAAAGGAACCACATTTACCCTTGTATTCCCCTGTCATCAGCAATAAAAGTTAATTTTTTCATCTTTGATACTCATATATCAGAAATCGTAAGTCTATAGATTAATACCTATGTCCTTCCATCCACAATAATTACATATTCGCCCTTTATCTCCTGAGGCTGGAGATATTCAATAACTTCGGATATATTGCCCCTGATTACCCCTTCATATAGCTTTGTCATCTCCTTTGCTACAACAATAAATCTCTCATCCCCGAACCCTTCCTTGATACACTCAAGGGTCTCCATAAGCCTCCTCGGTGACTCAAAAAATACAACAGGATAGGATAACGATGAAAGCTCTGTCATAATCTTTATTTTTTTGCCTTTTTTCTGGGGGAGAAAACCATAAAAGATAAATCTATCCACAAAAAGCCCTGATATAGATAATGCACCTATAACTGCAGATGGACCAGGCACTACCCTTACATCTATACCTAATTCATGGCATGCCCTGACCACCCTTGTACCTGGGTCTGATATACACGGGGTACCTGCACTGGTAAGCAGGGCACAATCCTTACCCTGCTTTATGTGCCCGATTATCTCTTTTGCCTTTCTCTCTTCATTATAGCTATTTATTCCAATTATATGTTTGCTTATGCCAAAGTGACTTAAAAGTTTTAATGAATGTAACCTGTTTTCTGCAACAATAAAATCTACATCCTTCAATGTATCAATGGCCCGCAAGGTTATATCCTTGAGGTTTCCTATAGGTGTTGCCACAACATATAATGTCCCCTTCATGGTATTTTAATACTATAACAACGCAAAACACTTGACAAGCACTAAAAAAATTAAGAGAATAAATTCCATGCGTTTAAAGGCATTATTATCACTACTTGCTTTATGCCTGCCTTTTCAGGTGTTTGCAGGGATATATGGATATATTGACTCAAGGGGTGTATATCACTTTACAAACATCCCCCCTGTAGGCAGGAAATACCATGTAATAGTACCTGAAAAGCCAAGGTCTGTTGTATATAAAACAACTAACATAAACAATACAAATTTTGATAAATTGATACTCCAGCACTCAGCAAACCACGGTGTTGACCCATCCCTTATAAAGGCCATAATGATGGCAGAGTCAAATTTTAATCCCTATGCTGTATCCCCTAAAGGAGCGCAGGGTCTAATGCAGCTTATGCCTGACACGGCAAGGCTTGTAAATGTGGAAAACCCTTTTGACCCTGATGAGAATATAAAAGGGGGGATAAAGTATATAAAGATGCTCGATGAACTCTTCAAAGGAGACCTGGAGTTAATACTTGCAGCATATAATGCAGGCCCCCAAAGGGTCATGGAGCATAAGATGAATGTCCCACCTATTGAGGAGACAAAGACATACATAAAAAGGGTCAAGCACTACTACAATAAACTAAAAAGACAAAATGAAAGTTAAAGATGAGAAGGCATCTGTTTGGACCCTGCCCAACAGGCTGAGCATAATAAGGATCCTCTTTATCCCTATTATAATATTATTCATAGCCTCGCAGGATGAAAAATTTCTCTTTGCATCAGGCCTACTATTTATCATTGCAGGCATTACTGATGGCCTTGACGGTTTTATGGCAAGGAGGATGGGTCTTACATCAAGGCTTGGTGTTTATCTCGACCCTATTGCAGACAAGCTCCTTGTCTCATCAGTACTTATAGCCCTGACATATTACAAAATGGTACCTCTATGGGTTACCATACTTCTTGTGGCAAGGGAGTTTATTATCAATGGTCTGAGGTCATTCTATGCCATAGAAGGTATCATAATATACCCTTCCTTTGCAGGAAAGCTAAAGACCTTCCTGCAGATTATAGGTATAGCATTCATACTCTTTAGCCCATATAGCAGATACCTCTACCAACCTGGTATATTTATCATCTATGGCGCCCTGTTGTTCAGTATCTATTCTGCCTATCGATATGTCCATGCCATGTTTAAACATAATGATACAGTTACATAGGATACAGAATGGAGATATTAGTTTTGATGAAGCAAAAAAACAAATATAAGGCCTTTTCAAGGCCTTTGTCAGGTCTTATATTTTAAATAATTCAACATATGCACTCAAGGATTTTAGGGAGCGTGCATGGATATTCATCAATACTGGAGATAGGTTATTGACTTTAAAAGTCTAAAATTCTAAATGAAAGGGGGTTGCTATGAGAGAAAAAGAAAATGGGAAAAAAGCCTGGAGTCCCTATCTGGCCGGTGCATTAACAGGTCTTCTACTTGTGGCGTCTGTCTGGTTCACAGGAAAATATGTAGGCGCATCCACCACATTTGTCCGCTCCACAGGTTTTATTGAGAGGCTGTTTATCCCTGAACGTGTGGCATCCCTGGAATACTTCAAAAAAGAACTCCCCAAGATAGACTGGCAGTTTCTCTTTGTCATAGGTATTTTCTTTGGCTCCCTCATTGCATCTACCACATCCAAGACCTTCAAACTCCAGGGTGTCCCTGATATGTGGCAGAACCGCTTTGGACCAAGCAAAGTAAAAAGAGGGGTAGCAGCCTTTGTGGGTGGGGCTATTGCCATGTTCGGCGCCCGCCTTGCTGATGGCTGACCAAGCGGTCATGGCTTGAGCGGTTCGCTCCAGCTTGCAATAAGCGGTTATGTATCACTTATATGCTTTTTCATAGGTGGTGTTATTGTTGCTGCCATACTGTACAGGGGAGGTGAGAAGAGATGACAGAGCTTATATATGGATTTTTAACAGGGGTTATCTTTGGCTTTCTCCTCCAGAAAGGCAGGGTAATAAGATATGACAAACAGATGGCAGCCCTTCGCCTTATGGATATGACTATTGTAAAGTTTATGTTCACCTCTATACTCGTTGCCATGGTGGGTGTATACATCCTTAAAGACCTGGGCCTTGCCAAGCTCTCCCTGAAATCTACAGTACTCGGCGGTAATATAATAGGCGGTTTAATATTTGGTATAGGATGGGGTATACTGGGATACTGCCCAGGGACACAACTCGGTGCATTAGGTGAAGGCAGGTGGGATACTGTATGGGGGATAATAGGCATGCATGTAGGTGCTGCCATTTTTGCAGAACTATATCCTGTCATGAAAAAGACTGTATTAACATGGGGAGATTTTGGTAAGATTACAATACCCCAGGCCCTTGGTATAAACCACTGGTTCATCATACCCATATTTGTCATAGGCGGTATACTACTATTCTGGTGGTTTGAAAAGAAAAATCTATAATGACGGAGGCAATATAGATGGAAAAAGAAAGACTGGTAGTTATAGGTGGTGTTGCCGCAGGGATGAGTGCAGCAAGCAGTTTCAAACGCCTAAAACCAGAGGCAGAGGCCATAGTATTTGAAAAGGATTATTTCATCTCATATGGGGCGTGTAGCCTGCCATACTATATATCCAATGATGTTAAGGATTTTAATGACCTCATTTCCCTTACGCCAAAGGTGGCCACAGAGGAGCGAAACATAGATGTCCGTATACGCCACGAGGTAAAGGCAATAGACACAGATAAAAAAGAGGTAACTGTCATAGACCTTAATAAAAATGAGGAAAAAAAATATAAGTATGATAAACTTGTAATAGCCACAGGAGGGATGCCAGTAAAGCCACCCATCCCTAATATAGACCTCCAGAACATATTCACTATAAGGACACTCATCGACGGCATAGAGATAAAGAGATACATAGATGAATGGGGCACGTTTCAGGTATGCGTGGGCTCTCCTGAATGTCTCTATATAAACAGATTTGGTGAAAACAGAAGGCAGATGAAGGCAGTCATTGTTGGCGGTGGCTATATTGGTATGGAGATGTGCGAATCCTTTAAGAAAAGGGGTATTGATGTTACTGTAATTGAGAAGACTGACCGTGTTTTAGGTAATATGGACAAGAGTATCACAGATATAGTTGAGGCAAAGATAAAAAAAGAGGGAATAAAACTTTTAAAAGAGACATCAGTAGAGGGGTTTACTGGAATAAGAGGCTCTGTAACAAAGGTGATTACTGATAGAGGTGAGATAGAGGCTGACCTGGTTCTACTCTCTATTGGCGCAAAACCCAATACTGAACTTGCAAAACAAGCAGGTATAGAACTTGGTGTGAATGGCGCTATAAAGGTAGATGAATACCTAAGGACAAATATCCCTCATGTATTTGCAGCAGGCGACTGTGCAGAGGCAATCCATATAGTTACCGGTAAAAAGGTTTACATACCCCTCGGTACAACAGCAAACAAGCAGGGACGAATTGCAGGAGAAAATGCCGCAGGGAAAAATAACAGGTTTGAGGGAGTGGCAGGTACTGCCATGACAAAGATATTTGACCTTGAGGTATCAAGGACAGGTATATCACCGGCAGAGGCTGAAAAAGAAGGGATAGACTACTTTGTAACAACTATAAAGGGCAGGTCAAGGAGTAGCGCCTATCCAGCAGGAAAACCAATATTCGTAACTTTTATAGTAGAGAAAGGTACGGGCAGGCTCTTGGGTGCCCAGATGGTAGGCGAGGAGGGTGTGGCCCACAGGATAGATACCCTTGCAGCATGTCTATCAGCAAGGATGACTGTCTATGATGTGGCAAGGCTTGACCTCGGATATGCACCACCGTTTGCAACTGTCTGGGACCCTATACTGATAGCGGCAAATACAGCGATAAAAAAGGTATAAGAACAGGTGAATATGGAGTAAAATATAAATTGACATTAATTGTCTATAGTCATTAGTCTATAGTCTATAGTCTCTTATCAAGGAGGAACATATGGTAGTAAAGGGTGAAAGTGCATTAAAAAAGGCAATAAAACTGGAGAAGGATGGGATTGATTTCTATCTGAAGTCTGCCCAAAAGGCAAAGAATATCCTTGTTAAAAAGATCTTCGAGGGGCTTGTAAAGGAAGAGGAATACCACATAAAGATGATAAACCAGATATATGAAAAGATGAAAAACAACGAGACATTCAAAGAATGGGTGACAGGGACTGGTTTTGCAGGTAATCTGGAAAAGGTATTCCAGGATGCCCTTGTGGAGAAGGCAAGGAGGTCAAAAAATGACATAGAGGCATTGCAGCTTGCCCTGGATATGGAGGACAAAAGCGTAAAACACTATGAGAGGCTTGCCTCTAAAACAGATAATCCCTTTGAAAAACGTTTCTATCTAACCCTGTCATATGAGGAGAGGGGTCACTATCTCAGGATTATGGATTCAATAGAGTATATTTCTGACCCTGCAGGTTGGCATTTTATAAAACAGGGGGCAATGGTAGACGGAGGATAGAGATTAATCAGATAGATACTTCTGACCTGTCTTCTATTGACTTCAGGTCTGGCTCATAGAACCTATAGCCATTCCTCCCTGAGTTTTTGACCATATACATGGCTATATCTGCATTCTTAACAAGGGTATCAATGTCTGTGCCATGTTGAGGATACAGGGCAATACCAATACTTACTGTTATATTTATTTTTATGCCATCAGAGATGATGGTTGATTTAAATTCCTCAATTATCTTCTCTGCTATAACCCTTGCATCATCCCTGTCTTTTAAGTCTGTAAATATGAGCATAAACTCATCACCGCCCATCCTGGCCACTGTATCGCCTTTACGGGACTGTCTCGTGAGCATATCTGCCACTGCCTTTAATAATCTATCACCTGCAGTATGTCCATATGTATCATT
>JAOAHW010000004.1 GCA_026415015.1 Syntrophorhabdaceae bacterium | reverse complement strand
GCTCCATAAGGTTATGGCTTACAGGCGGGCATGTGGGCTGGACGAGGAACGTATCCAAACCCCTGACACTCTCCTCTATCTCTACCTCGGTCTCTCCATCACTGAATTTGCTGACTTTTGCCTTACCTATCTCTATATTCAGATAATTACATATGCTCTCAGCGAGTTTTCTGTTGGCATTACCTGAAAATATCCTCAACCTATCCAATTTGGGTGCCCCCTTTAAAAATTAATTCTGGGGCGGGAGGATTCGAACCTCCGAATGCAGGCTCCAAAGGCCTGTGTCTTACCGCTTGACGACACCCCAATCTGAATAAATTTTTATTCTTTTTCTTTCGTTGTCTTACTCAACTCTTTTTCGTATGCCTCTAATACATTTGCCTCTATCTTTTGCCTTGTTTCATTGTTTAGAGGGTGGACAGTATCCCTGTATGAACCGTCCTTCATTTTTTTGCTGGGCATGGCAACAAATAGTTTGTTTTCACCGTGTATTATCTTCAGGTCCCTTATAATAAAACAATCATCAAAGACAATAGACGCATATGCCTTAACCCTTTTTTCATTAACAGGAAATATCTTTATATCTGTGATCTCCATAAACTTTGCCCCTCCTATTTAATGCTTTTAGCAGTAAAAACCCTTCCTAAGTCATTCAGTTTGGTTGATGCCTCTTCTGCCTTAACTGTGCTGTCAAATATACCAAATACAGATGAACCACTACCACTCATAAGCGACCCCAAAGCCCCTGCCTGGAGCAACCTCTCTTTTAATCTTATTATATCAGGAAACATAGTTATGGCAGCCTTCTCGAGGTCATTATGGAGAATATTCACAACATCATGGGCAAAATTGAAATTAACACTCAATTTAATATCATTTTCCCTTTTTGTCAACACGATTTTTAGACTTTCGTACACATCTTTTGTGCTCAAAGGCCTCTCAGGGTATATTATAACATAATTTAACTCTGGCAGTTCCACAGGTGTTATTATCTCCCCAATGCCTTCTATTATACATGTCCTTCCGTATAGAAACAAGGGGCAGTCAGCCCCTATTCTTTTTGCAATCTCAAAGAGTTCATTGTTCTGGGCCTCAATACCCCAATGTTCAATCAGGGCCTTAATAGTTGCCACACCATTACTGCTTGGCCCGCCAAGGCCGCTTCCTATAGGTATATTTTTTTCAATAAATATATCTGCACCACTTTTGATATTGTATCTCTCTTTCAAGAGCATGGCTGCCTTGAAAATGGTGTTTGCCATGCCATCAGGGAGTATGCCCCTGTCATCATTTACAATAACTGCATCTTCTTCAAGGGATTTTACTGTAATCCTGTCAAAGATAGAAACAAGGTCAACAATACTCACTATATTGTGATAACCATCTGCTCTTTTTCCAATAACCTTAAGAAATAGGTTTACTTTTGCTGGAGAACTTATTGTAATCATTTTATTTTTTCATTTGATTGTCTCGACCTGAAAGCTGTCAATGCCATATTCAGGGTTTGCAATTATGTTTACCTTGGTTTTGTATGTATTCTCTATGAATTCCAGGGAGGCCTTTTCCTCTTCGTATAGTAGGCTTGCTACCTCAGGTGAGAGATATACATTGTAACCCTTTCCCTCATCCTTTTTGCACATGCTTGTAAGCTCCCTTAATACCTCATAACAAACTGTATATTTTGCCTTTACGTAGCCGGCACCCTCACACATAGGGCAGGCATCTGTGAGTATATTCACTATATTATGCCTTGTCCTCTTTCTTGTAATCTGCACAAGGCCTATCTCACTTATGGGATAGGCATAGGTTTTAATCCTGTCTTTTTTCAGAGCATCTACAAGGGCCTGGAATACCATCTCCCTTGACTCTTTTTTCTCCATGTCTATAAAGTCTATGATTATTATGCCACCTATATTCCTTAGTCTTATCTGGTATGCAATCTCTTTAACTGCCTCTAAATTTGTTCTTAAGATTGTATCCTCTAAGCCTTTTTTCCCTAAATACCTGCCTGTGTTTACATCTATTACTGTCAGTGCCTCTGTATAATCAAATACAATGTACCCCCCTGACTTTAACCAGATCTTCTTGTGAGATAGCTTTGCAATCTCTATCTCTATACCGAAGACCTCAAAGATAGGGTCTTTTTCATCAAAGTATATGACCTCGCAGTTTTCCTCAGGTAGATATTCATTGATAAATTGTCTAATTTTATCAAATAGTAATATGTCATCGATGATAATCTTTTTCAGGTTATGAGAATAAAGGTCTCTTATGACTCGAAAGATAATGCCGAGGTCTTGGTGGAGTATGGATGGTGCCTTTGTATGTTTTGATTTCTCTAAGATACTCTCCCATATCCTTTTTAAGAAATTCAGGTCACTTTTTAATTCTTCTTCAGTCTTACCCTCTGATGCAGTCCTTGCAATGATACCAAAACCCTTAGGACATATTTCTTTTAATAGATTTGCCAGCCTTTTTCTCTCATCCTCATCCTCTATCCTCCTTGATACACCTATATGCTGTGTAGAAGGCATAAGCACAAGCAGTCTACCAGGCAGTGTTATCTTTGATGTCACCCTTGTACCTTTCTGGCCTATGGGCTCTCTTGACACCTGGACTATGATCTCCTGTCCCTCCTCAAGAACCCCTTCTATACGTTCATTAAAATCAATGGGCAATATGGCATCAAGGTCATCGAACTCCTCATACATGGCCCTGTCGAGGATTATATCACCTACATACAAAAAGGCAGACTTTTCAAGACCTATGTCAATAAATGCAGCATCCATGCCAGGTACTATCCTTGCCACCCTGCCTTTATAAATGTTGCCCACTATATTTTTTTCGTGTTTTCGCTCTATAAAAAATTCTACAGGCACACTGTTCTCAAGAAAGGCCATCCTTATCTCATTGAAGGTCACATTAATTATCAACTCTGATGCCATAAATCCTCTTATCCTCCACTTTTATAATCCTCTCAAACTCGTTGCCCTGGAGATACTGTTTTATCTTGTTTGTTTTAACAGAATAAAAGACCCTGCCATTTCTCTTGATTAGGGGCTTTAGGCCCTCTTGAATATCATCTCTATTGGCAACAAGGATATAAGTATACTCTTTTTTTATATTTTTTAAACTATCTCTGTAGAATTCGTAGATCTTTATCCCCCTGGGGAGAAACCTGTTTATGGCTCTAATTAGTTCGATGCTAATTTTTTTATCATCTTTTATCTCTATCTCTATTAATTCACAAGTGCTTTCAATCCCTACAGGCAGTGCATCAGATAGGGCTATCTTTGGTATTGGGTGGTATCTACCATGCATCTCCAAATTTATCCCCAGTGCCCTGAAGGCCCTTAACATGATATTCATGGTATCTAAGTGTCCTATATACCTTGAATCCCCGTATTTACCATAACGGAAGGTTATTTTTTTTGTAGCCCCTTCATATTGGGTATCTGTAAAGTTTTGTCTGTCTTCAATGGTTATCTTATATTGATGGTTTTGTCTGTCTTCTTTTGAGTGCGGTTTACAGTTTATACCACAACCACTGCATAGAGAAAAACAATCTGGGGTTACAAGGGCTTCTTGGGCATTTTTAAGTTCTCCTGTTAGAAATAATTTATCAATACCTGT
>JAOAHW010000029.1 GCA_026415015.1 Syntrophorhabdaceae bacterium | reverse complement strand
TCATCTCTTCATGGAATATATATTTAATCCCTGATTGGGATATCCTGTTTTTTAGCTCTATAACCTGTTTGGGCGTGGGTTCTGCATTAGGTGAGGTTTTATATGCAGCATAATATTTTAGATTGTATCTTTCAGCAAGGTAGTTGAATGCAAAGTGTCCCCCATGGATTATCGTGTTTTGCCTGCAGGTGCTGAGTGTTTTTTTATATCTCTTATCCAGTTCGTCAAGCCTTGCCTTGTATGTTTCAGCATTTTTTATATAGGCCTCTGTGTTTTTCGGGTCTTTTTGGATCATCCCATCCCTTATTGTCTCCACCATCTTTTGGGCATTGGAGAGGTCAAGCCAGATATGTGGGTCATATACCCCATGCCTGTGACCTTCATAGTCCTTTTTGTTATGATTATGGCCTTTCTTGTTGGCGTCTACACTGATAAGCTCAATGCCCTTGCTCGTATCAATTACAATAAGTTTTTTGTTATCTACACCCCTTAGAACCTTTTCTGACCAGGGTTCCATATATTTTCCTGTGAAAATAAAGAGATCTGCTGCATTTATCTTCATTATGTCTGCAGGTTTTGGGTCAAAACTGTGGGCCTCAATACCAGGAGGTAGAAGTAAAGACACATCTGCCTTATCCCCTGCAATATTCCTTGCAAAGTCATAAAGGGTGAATAATGTAGCTACTACTTTGAGTTTTTTTTGTGTATGAGTTGTATCCTCCTTCCTCCCGCAACTCGCTGATAAAAAAAGGATTATACATACAAACAGGATAGGATAGACAACCTTTATCTTTTTAAGAAGACCTCTTTTCATGTTAACTTTCATTTTCATTTATGCAACTATTACATATACCATACACCTGAAGAACATGGGATAGAACCTTACCTTTAAGAGTGGTGCTCACCTCATTTACTATCTCCTTGTTACCACAGTAACTTATATCCTCCACCCTTCTGCAGAAGACACAGACAAAATGGTGATGATGTTCCTGGTTTCTACAGCAAAAGTAATAGAGCTTACGGTCAGGGTGAATCACCTTTGTTATGGCACCACCATTTGATAGGTCTTCAAGATTCCTATAGACTGTAGGTAGGCCAATACTTTTAAACCTCTCTTTCATCAACTGCCATACCTCTTCAGGACTTAGGTATATAGATTCCTTTGAGAGTATCTCAAGTATGGCAAGCCTTTTTGGTGTTACCTTCATATTAAGACCCTTCAGGGTGGCTGCAAATTCAGATTCCATACTATTGACCTTATTAAATGAAAATGATTTCTATTTATGGTTATAATAAACTCGATTTAAAATAATGTCAAGAGAGGCCTTTGTCTAATAAAATTATCTATTAAAATTCATCGCCCCATAATCTGATAACCTTAAGGGGTCTATAATCTTCAGTCTTTAGTCTATAGTCTTTGGTCTTTAATTTTAGTCTATAGTCTTTAGTCTTTAGTCTATAGTCTATACTCAAATATCTCCCTTATCTTTTCCTCTGCCTCTTTAAACTGGTCTTCACTTAGTTGTAGCCCTTGAGCAGTATACAGTGGCTCTGAATCAATGGTAAAGATACGCTCAGGTAGGGATGCCTGTCTTTTAATGCCTGGAGGGGGGGCAGGGACAATGCCGATTGCCTTTTCAACATCTTCAGGGAATTTACCTGGGTCAGCAGTCTCGTATATTACCGAAGGCCTGTCATGGGAGCCAGCAAGGAAGGCCTCAAGACTCCTCCATCCCACAGCGCCATGGGGGTCAAGTATAACACCATAAGTGTTATATACATACCTCATGGTCTCATAGTGCTGGGGATTTGTAACTCCTATAGAGAAGAGGTCTTTTCTCATCTCTTCAAGGTTAGGCATCTTATCTATGATACCTGGCCTTACAACCTGTCCTGTATTCGGGTCACGTTCATCATACATATGACCACCATAGAAATCTATAAGCCTTGCAAGGTTACTGGGGTGAGACACAATCATAGCAGATGACGGTGATCTGATCGACTGTCTTACAGTGTATATGCCTGTTTCAAGAAAATCTGGAAACTCTGTATTCTCGTTTACCCCGCAGATTATCTTTGATATAGGTAGACCCATCTGTTTAGCAATAACCGTACCCATCATATCGCCGAAATTACCAGAAGGGACACTGGCTATAAAGTCTTTATACTCCTCATGGAGCCTCGAGTATGCAAAAAAAGGATAGACTGCCTGTGGTAAGAGGCGTCCCAGGCTTATAGAATTGGCAGATGTAAACCTCTCCCTGTCACCGAAGGTGTCCTGAGCAAAGACCCTGTCACCTAGTATCTTTTTTGCCAGAGCTTGGCATATATCAAAGTCACCGTTTACCTCAAAGGCATAGATATTGCCACCGAGGGTTGTCATCTGTCTCCTCTGACCCTCGCTTATGGAACCCCTGGGGAAAAAGACTATATTATCTATGTTGTCAAGGCCATACAGGGCATCTGCCACTGCACCACCTGTATCTCCACTTGTGGCAACCACTACGACCCTTTTGAGCCCCCTCTCTCCAAGAAAATGATTCAGTATCCTGCCAAAAAATCTGGCGGCATAATCCTTGAAAGAATAGGTAGGGCCCTTTGTCAGCCACATTATATATGTCTTACCTGTTATATACTGGACCTCTGTAGGTATCTTGTCTTCACTGTAGGCATCATCGAGGAGTGCCTTTAGCTTTTTATCAGGTATCTCAGAGCAAAGATAAGGTGATAATACCTCATATGCAATCTCACTGTAGCTCATTGCCCTCATGGCCTTTATTTTATCTTCTGATATCTTGGGGATATCCTCCCTTGCCACCATATAGAGTCCATAATCAGGTGCCAGGCCCTCAAGCAATGCCTCTTCAAAATTGACCCTGTGCATTTTATTGTTTGTGCTATAATAGGTTATAGTCTTCATAATGGCATGTAGCATACAAAATGTTTCATATTTTTTCAACTTTAAGATATAATATTTAAGGCTCTTAAAAATGCTACATGGGTCCCTGTAAGGAGAGAGGCTTGAGGTATATCACCATAATTGTTACTCTGTTTCTTTTTAACATAATATTTACCCCAGATGCTCTTACCCAGGAGTTAACAAAGGAAGAGGCTTTAAAGATACTCACTGAATCCCTGAAGAGCGAGAAGATAACGGATTTGACAAAATATTATCAGAGAAACGGCATACTGAACACCTTTAAGCCAGAAAACGGCGACCTCAATAAATACAAGGCCCTGGAGGAAAAAGGTTTTATCCTGTTAAAACCGCTGACAGATTCCAACATAACTACTGATGGAGAGAAGAGATACGGTATCACTTTCACAGAAAAGTCTGAACCATATATGATAAAAAAGGATGATGAGATAAAGGACAAGGCCCTCATTTCCCTTGGCAAGGCAGAAAAAATAGATATTACAGAGATAAAACCTGTGGCACCAAAGGAGTATAAGGCAGAATTCCTTATAGGTTACAGGCTCACTCCTTTTGGTGAGATACTCCTTGGCAAACGCATGATATTTGAAAAAAAGGACGACGCCTTCTTTGAACACAGAGACGATGGATGGAAGATAAAATTTAAAACATCATTCTGAGACCTTCTGGATGGTTGCATCAGGGACAATAAAGACCTCTGGTATCTTACCTCTATATTCATCCTCAATTATATCAAGGATCTGCTTCATATCCTTATACCAGTAGATGCCTTCTTCCCTCCCGAACCAGAACTCATTGGCTGTATCCCTGTGGTGAGAATAGATGAATATGCCCTTTGCCTTATCCGCCTTTTTTCGCATACCAAAAGGCAACCTGCCCCATGTGTTTTTGCCAAATCTCCCAAAGAGATAGTGGATAATCTGACCCTCAGGGACATCGCATAGAAGGACGATAAAGCCTCCTGTATCCTTTAAAAGAGATTCTGCTATAAAAAGGGATATAACTGCCTCATTTGCCTTGCTTAATGAATTTACGATTACTATGTCTGCCTTCCCAGAAACAGGTGTGGAATAATGAGATGGTGCATGCTTTAGCATATACTCATAGAGATTATCCGGTCTTCCTGCATACATATCAGTAATCTCTGCATCTGTATTGATAAGACAGTCTATCTTAATATCAAGTCCTGCTGTTCTACCGCATTCTATAATATCATCCAGAAGGGGGTTGTCTTGGTGCTTGCCGAGAGAAAAGCATGTCTGCCTATATCTCTGTAGTAGAGTCCCGTGATGGTATTCAATGGAATCAATATGGCTTAGGGCAGGCATGACAATCTTGTATCCGCCACCATAGCCACAGAATGAATGGGGTGTAAAAGACCCTATACCAATCCTTAGGTCACAGGAAAGATATTCCTTATTAATCATAATAGGTGTTCCAAGTTTTGTTTTTCCCAAAAATTCACAGTTCTCATAAGGGTTATGGTTGAAGACATAAAATCTCTCTAAAACCTCGTCTCCTAATTTTTTCCTGAATGCCCTGTTGTCGAGGGCAGCATGAGTTCCGAGCCCACAGATAAACCTTACCTGTTCATCCCTGATACCACTCTTTTCAAAGAGGTCTATAAGAAAAGGCACTATCTTGAACGCCTTTGTAGGTCTTGAAAGGTCATCAAAGGCCACACAGACCTCTTTTTTGTTTTTTACCAATGGTGCTAAGGATAAGACACCAGCCCTTATCTCATCCCTTTTAAGCAAAGGCTTTTTATCACCTTCCATATTCAAAACTGATATCCGCCAGCTATCTGATAGATTTAATCTTATACCCTTTCTGTTACCCCAGAGATTGTGTCTCAATCTTATCTCCATTATACCCTTCCCTTTTGAAATTTTAAAACCAATTTAAAAATATCAAAAAAACAAAGATTAGTCATCAAATTTAAGACCCTCTTAAAAAGGTTTTGATTTAAATATTGACAAAAAAATTCTTATGTTTTAAAAACAATAAAGGTTTGGGGTTTAAAAACTAAATCAATTATGAGAGGTGTACCATGAAAAAGGTTTTTTTCTTTTCTCTCCTTTTTGTCTTTCTTTTGGGGTTTTTCCTTGTAGTTCCATCGTCATATGCACAGAAGACACTCAAAGTTGGTATTGTTGATACCTATACAGGGCCTCCAAGC
>JAOAHW010000020.1 GCA_026415015.1 Syntrophorhabdaceae bacterium | reverse complement strand
TGACATAGAGAAGATAGTGTCTCTGATGCCTGATATGGTCTTTGGCTCTCAAGAGGGTAACCCGCCATGGCTTATGGATAGACTCAAAAGACTGGGCATCAAGACCCATTATTTTAAAAGGCCAAAGGGTTTTAAAGACCTTTCAGATAATTTTCTCGCTCTGGGAAAAATGCTTAATCGAGAGGATAGGGCAAGGGAGATAATTAAAAAGGCAGCAATTGCCCTTAGTAGGCAAAGTAATTACTCCCCATTTAAGGTCCTGTGGCAGGTCGGTTCAGACCCATTCATAGCAGCCACAGATAAAAGTTTTATAAATGACATAATCATGTATGGAGGGGGCATAAACATAATAGAGACAGGCATACCCTATTCAAGGATAAACATAGAGGAGGTCATAAAGAAAAAACCTGATGTCATAGTGCTAATGGATATGGGTTACAGTATTGATGGTGAGATAAACAGATGGAGGGGCCTACTGGGAGATTGTGAATTTCTCATAATCGACGCCTATGTGGCCTCAAGCCCTACACCCCTCACATTTGTTGAGGCAGTGGAGATGCTCAGAGAAAAAGGCAAGGCAATACGAAGAAAATAGGCCTTAAATCATACATATTCAATGCTTACAAGCTTTCCCATCTTCTGAAGTTTATCAGAAAACAACCTCACTATGACATCCCTTGGGAATATACCCATCTGTCTGAACACAAGGCTCTTGTGGGCACGGTTGGCAGCTGTTCCTACTATAAAATTTATTATATCTGATTCGTGGAAGAGCCTGGCCAGGTCAGCCACAGAATTACCTGACCCTAATTTATTAATATCTACATCAAGGATGTTATAAACCTGATTGAGCGTGATTGCCCCCTCTGTTGCATAATCAATGCCTGCCAGCTCATATGATGGAGGCCTGTGATAGCCATCAGAGATCTCCCTGGCCTTTACAGGGATTTTTAGTACCCGTGAGACCATCTCCACTGTTGTTGAACCGCATACCACCTTTGTCCCCTTCATCTCCATAAACCTTCTCACTACCATCTCATCATCGGTCTTTTTTAATGGCGGGCCTGTAAGGACATTAAGGACATTGGATTCCCTGCATAAAAGGAGGACACATGTAGTATCATCGCCGTAATTTGACCATGAAATATCCTTTACCTTTTCCAGTATCTTATTGGGTATATCCTCTACCCTAACCCCTTGTGCAAGGAGTCCGTCTATATAGTAAGAGGCATTCTGGACGCCCCATCCCATGCGGTACTGAGAGCCCATCCCTGCCTGACTTACCCCGTCAGATATGAGGATGATACCGTCACCATATTCAAGGTTACAGTTTACCTCTCCGATAATCTCAAGCCCCATAGGTGTAAACCTCTGTTGGGGCAGATATGTGGCAAAGTGTTTGCTCATGAGGATAGGTGATGGCATTTCATAGGATATGATGGTTGCCTGGCCATTATTTAAAACCCTGCACACAGAGAACGCTGCAAAGGGTATATCTGAGGTCCTTGCCTCATGGAGGGTCTCCACGACCCTGCTACATGCCTCCCTTAAGGTAAACCCCATACGTATAAGCTCCATAAGCCTTGATGCATTCATCACAGCAGCAACATGGGCCTTTACCCCTGTTCCCATACCATCTGCTACAATCACTGTTGTTGCCTCCGGTGTCCTGTCTATAACGACATGATCCCCGCAGACCCCTCCTATCCTCTTTGCTGCCTGGGCAGATACAACCTCTATATATTTCCGTGTCCCGTTCGATTCAGGTTTCATCGCCTTCAGTGAGACTCATTAATTTTCTTACCAATTCTTCTCCTCGGGCTGTGCTTTCACCGAGAAATCGTGCAATAGTCTGTGCCATCTTTATCTGATGCTCTAAAAGCTCGCTGGCCTGTTCAATTGTCTGAGATTTGATCTCTTTGAGCTTCTTTTCATTTTCCTCCTGGCTTGTTATGTTTATGAATATACCAACAATCTGTTGGTCCTGCTTGAGTATATAGAGAAGTTCCCTGCACATGAGATTATAGTGTTTATGGGTCCTTATAATATCAAGGCTATCTGCAGCTCCGGTAATGAGCTTTTCAAAAGGTGCAGGGTCCATAAGATAGGATATATGCCTGCCTAAAACAGCGTCGGAGCAGAAAAAAAACTTCTTGAAGGCAGGGTTTACAGCGAGGATATTAAGCTCTTTATCCAATATTATAACCCCGTTTGGTGTTGTGTTGAATATCTGGTCAGTTCTACGTTCAGCAAGCCTCCTCATATATGGTATGCACATCTCTGGTTCTGCCATATTCTGAACTACAGCTATGGCCTTTTCACGACAGCTATCATAACCGCATGCCCCGCAATTCAATTGCTGTTGAGGATCCGTTTTACCTGTCTTCTCAAAGACCTGTTCAATCTCTTCTTCAGTGACCTCTTTTACAATACCTTCTTCTTTTCTGTACTCACCATGGAAGAGGCTCATTTCTTTTGGTTGAGGGACTACATGGATATCCCTTGTTTCTGTGTCATATCTTAAGATATCAATTCGCCTTTCAAATAGATTTTTTTCTGTGCCCATGCCAGGCCCATTGATACAGCCCTGATTACAAAAAAGGGGCTCTATCAGTGCATATGACGGATCCCCTGGTAGACTATCCAGTAATGCCTTTATATTTGACATACTATCTACCTTGATAAGCTGTGGGTTAAATCCATCATCATTTAGACCTGCTGTCTTCATCATCCCTCCTGGTAGAGGGTAGAGCTGTGCTATGTGTGCTGGTTTTTCATCAAAATTGCTCTCCTCGCAGTTAGCAAGGCTTATACCCTTCTGATTCAGCCACATCATAAGCTCCTTAAAAGTTAAGACACAGTCAACAGCGCCTTTGTTTTGAGGTCGCAGGAGTTCTGTCTTCTTTGCCACACATGGGCCTATAAAAATCACCCTGGACTCAGCGCCAAATCTTTCTTTTAGTATCCTTGCATGGGCGATCATGGGTGATACAATAGGTATGAGGAGGTCTACAAGCTCTGGTCTGTATTTTTCTATATAATTTACAATTGCAGGGCATGCTGTCCCTATATAGGGCCTGTTGCCGTCTTTTTTTAGTACCTCCATAGTATGGTAAGAGACCTGATATGCACCGTGGGATGTCTGTCCTATATATCGGAACCCCAGTGCCCTGAGTGCTGAGGCAAGTCTATCCCTCTGCCATTTAGTCAACACCGCTGCAAATGAAGGGGCTATGCTTGCCACTACTGTTTTTCCTGATTCAATGAGTCTCTGTGCCACATCTATGTCATGACGGAATGATTTTGCCTGCTGTGGACACTCCCTTATGCATGTCCCACAGGCAATACATCGTTTCTCATCTACATATGCCTGTCCCCTCTCCATCCTGATAGCCTTGACAGGACAGGCCCTAAGACATCTATAACAGTCCCTGCATCGGGCAGTCAGGGTAAAGACAATCTGTCTTGTCACAGAATCATACATATACCTCCACCTCTTTCTCAATGGCCTCTGTTGCCTTCTCTATTGTGCACTGCTCTATTATCCTGTCCCCTATTCTTATGACAGGCCCCCTGTCACAGGCCTCAAAGCAGAATGAGGCGCTCACATTCACCCTATTTTTTAAATTATTTCTGCTGATAAAATCAAGGACACCCCTCAAGATCTTCTGAGAGCCCTTTATAAAGCACCCTGTCCCAAAACATACATTTATCTCAAGCCCTTCTTCAGCCTTATCAGAATAACTAAGATACATATCCTCGTCGGTTATCCTCTTCCTTGACCTGTAATGTGTATGTAGTAGCTCATGGGCCTTGGGACTACCTACATCACCGAGGAAATTACTATAGAGTTCTGAGATATAAGGGTTGTCCTGAGACTTATGGAGCTCAAGCATCCTGTCGTTTTCATAGAGGCCTTTTGTCCTCTTCTGACGGATAGATATGTCTGTATAAACAGGTTGACCTGCACCGCCAATACATCCCCCTGGACACGCCATGACCTCTATAAAATCATAATGGCCTGCCCCTGTTTTTAAGTCCTCAAGGACCTTACGGGCATTTCCAAGGCCGCTTACAATGGCCATGGAGAATTCTCTACCTGCAAGAGAGAATCTTATCTCCCTGATGCCATTATCGCCACGGACACCCTTGAATTCATAGTTCTCCCTCTTTTCTCCTGTGAGTTTTTCCGATACATACCTTAAGACTGCCTCGCTTACCCCACCAGAATTTCCAAATATAACACCTGCCCCTGTTTTAAAGCCAAAGGGCAGATTAAATGACTCAGGGCCAAGTTCGTTAAAATGAAGCCCTGCCTCCTCTATCATCCTGCCAAGTTCCTGGGTTGTAAGGACAAAATCCACATCTCTTATGCCATCACGGGAGAATTCAGGCCTTCTTGCCTCAAATTTCTTTGCAGTGCAGGGCATGATAGATACAACCACAATATCCTCTATCCTTACCCCAGACTGGACAGACAGTATCTCCTTTGCCAGGGCACCGAACATCTGCTGTGGTGAACGGCAACTCGATAGATTATGGACAAACTCAGGATAATACTGTTCAATGAATTTAACCCAGGCAGGGCAGCAAGATGTAAATTGGGGTATGTTTTCGTTGTTCTGAATACGCCTGATAAATTCATTACTCTCCTCTATAACAGTAAGGTCAGCGGTAAAAGATGTATCAAAGACCTTACTGAACCCTATTGCCCTCAATGCTGCTGCAATCTGACCTGTGGTGATTTTGCCTGGTTCAAGGCCAAACATCTCTCCTATGGCAACCCTTACTGCTGGCGCAATCTGGGCAATCACAACCTTATCTGGGTTATGGATTGCCCTCCATACCTCATCCACCTCTGATTTAGGGGTCAGGGCACCAGTAGGACAGATTCGGGCGCACTGTCCGCAGTTGACGCATTCTACCTTGTCCAGGTCCTTCCCAAAACTCGGTATCACCACTGTCTGGGCACCCCTGTAAGCAAAATCAATGGCGCCAACTCCCTGGACCTCTGAACATATCCGAACACAGTCACCGCAGAGCACACATTTATTTGGGTCTCGAACCAGAGATGGTGATGATTCATCGATAGGAAAATCTCTGCTCTGATTTTTAAAACGGATCTTGGTTATCCCCAGCCTTCTGGCAAGGGCCTGAAGTTGGCATGTGGCACTCTTCTGGCATGTAGGACAGTTCTGGCTGTGATTGGCAAGGAGCAGTTCAACAATGATCTTCCTCATCTTCCTTATCTCCTCTGTGTTTGTCCTGACCTTCATGCCTTGCGAAGGGGGTGTTGAACATGCAGGCACAAGCCCCATACCTTCTACATCAACCATACATAGTCTGCATGCACCATAGACACTCAGTTCAGAGTGATAGCAGAATGTAGGCAGGTCTACCCCTGCCTTTCTTATAAGTTCTAAAAGGTTCTGCTCCCTATCAATGGGTATATCCTTATTGTCTATTGTGATGAAGGCATCTTCATTCATATCTTTTCTCCTTTTATGGCTTCAAATTTACAACCCTCTATACATGCACCACACCTGATGCAGAGAAGGGGGTCAATCCTGTGGGGCTTTTTTTTCTGGCCTGTTATGGCACCTACAGGACACTTATTAGCACAGAGGGTACAACCCTTACAAAGCTGCTGGTCTATAGTGAATTTCGTGAGGGCCTTACATTTCCCTGTGGGACAGTACTTATATTTTACATGGGCCTCGTATTCTTCTCTAAAATTTTTGAGTGTAGAGAGGACTGGGTTTGGTGCTGTCTTGCCAAGACCACACAGGGATCCCTTCTGTACTGCCACTGCAAGGTCCTCAAGGAGTGAAAGGGTCTCTTCATTCGCCCTCCCCTCCATTATGTCATCAAGGAGTGCAAGCATCTGTTTTGTGCCCTCCCTGCAGAGGACGCATTTCCCACATGATTCACTTTGGGTAAACTGCATAAAGAAACGGGCCACACTAACCATACAGGTATTCTTGTTCATAATGACAAGACCACCTGAACCTACCATGGCACCTACTTTTTTGAGGGAATCAAAATCTATAGGGAAGTCCAGGTGTTCTGTTGTAAGGCAACCCCCTGATGGCCCACCTATCTGGGCTGCCTTGAATCCATCTGACATGACCTTACCATCATCGCCAGTTATCCCTCCTGCAACACCATAGATAATCTCCCGTAAGGTAACACCAAGGGGCATCTCAATGAGGCCTGTATTTAGTACATGACCTGTTATGGCGAATGTCTTTGTCCCTGGAGAGGTCTCTGTCCCCATCTGACGAAATCTCTCTACCCCTTCGGCAATGATTAAGGGAATTGTAGATAGGGTCTCAACATTATTGATGATTGTTGGCTTCCCCCAGAGGCCACTTTCTGCAGGAAAGGGTGGTTTTGGGGATGGCATACCCCTTTTCCCTTCAATGGATGCAATGAGTGCTGTCTCCTCTCCGCAGACAAATGCCCCTGCACCCTCCATAACCTGGAGGTCAAAGGTGTGTTCTGACCCGAGTATACGTTTTCCTAATATCCCGAGGTCATAGGCATCTTTTATGGCCTTCCTTATTCGCTTTACAGCCAGGGGGTATTCAGCACGGACATAGACATAGCCTTCATCAGCGCCTATGGCCCTGGATGCAATAATCATCCCCTCTATAATACTATGGGGATTACCCTCCATGACACCCATATCCATAAATGCACCAGGGTCACCTTCATCGCCATTACATATGACGTATTTCTTTTCACTTATCTGGAGCCTTGCAGTATCCCATTTTTTCCCTGTGGGAAAGCCACCGCCTCCCCTTCCTCGGATACCAGACTCTTTTATAATCCTGCAGACCTCTTCAGGTGCCATCTCTGAACATACCTTTGCTGCTGCAAGGTATCCTCCTCGTGCTATATATTCACGTATATCCTCTGGGTCTATAAGACCACAGGTATTTAGGACAAACCTACACTGTTTCTGGTAAAATGGTATATCGCTTTGGCCTTTACATACCTTTTGCATATTTGGCTCTATATACAGG
>JAOAHW010000234.1 GCA_026415015.1 Syntrophorhabdaceae bacterium | reverse complement strand
AAAGACCCTTGAGAGCCTTATCTACTGTGATATCTGCCTTTACATCAAATGCATCGCCCTTGCCTGAATTTTCAATAGTAATAGTGAGTTTACCTGTCTCTTCTGCATCAAGGATGTTGTTACCTGATGGCTCTGAGAAGGATACATGAGCAGTGAGGTTCGGAGGAAGGGGAAAGACATTTACCTTGAATTGCCCTTTGCCTGCCATGACTATGAGAGGGAAAAGAAGGGATATTAAGAGAAGGGAAAAAATAGATTTTTTCATCCTAACCCCCCTTTTATGAGATTTTGAGATGTTTTTCATAGAAAATACCATAGGAATTAAGGAATTACAAATAAATTTTATTACTTTTCAATACATAGTTCCATGCTAACTTTGATAGCCAGCTCCATATTGTTGCGGGCAAGGGTGAAATTTGGGTTTATCTCAAGGGCCTTAGCATACGCAAGTATTGCATCATTGTATCTCCCTGCAAGGAAATAGGCATACCCAAGGTTATTGTATCCCCTTGCCTTTTTGGGTGATTTTTTTACTGTGTCCTCCCAGAGTGCAATCTCAGTCCTATATGTATTATTCCTTGATACAGTAAATCCCCCCAATACAATGATAAGCATTATTGTTACAATCCACAACCATTTGATATTGTTGATTATTTTTGTGGATACACAGGCAAAGCCCACACTAAATAAGAGAAAAATTCCCCACCCTGCAAGGTAGAAGTGCCTCTCATTTATTATGTCTATACGAGGGATTAGGGTACTTGTAGGTATAAGCTGTATTATAATCCAGAAGACAGAAAAGGCAATGAACCTAAAGGCATTTTTTTGTGTTGAGTTGTGATTTTTAAGCTGTCGTGCCCTTAAAAGGATTAAACATGCGACAGAAACAGCAAAAAGGAGGCAAAGAAAGGTAAACTCTATACCTACAGTAAGATTCCAGTCTCTTAAAACAGGCAAATCAGGGTCAATGTTCAGTCTGTTGACCAGAATATAATGGGAGGCAGTGGAGGTTATGCCATTTAACTGGCTTAAAAGATTGGATTTTAAAGAACGTATATTCATGCTGTAAGTAATTAGCCTTGCGTATCTCGTGGAGAGGAAAAACACAAAAAGGGATGAGAAGAATAAAAGCCAGTGGAATATCTGTCTTTTGAACATATCTTTGAAACTGATGGTTTTTTCACTTTTAGATAGCTCCCACAGGACAAGGGTAAAAGGAAAAGTAAGGCTTACCTCTTTTGTGAGTATAGCAAGGAAGAAAAGAAAAACAGAGAGAATACCCCATCTACCCCCCCATTTGGAAGACCCTTCAATCTTTGCATATGCGAGAAGGCCCCCAAGATAAAATACTGCCATAAGGGATGATGAGCGTCCGCTTATATAGGTTACAGATTCTGTCTGGATTGGATGGACGGCAAAAAGGATTGCTGTTAGGAAGGCTATTGCAGCATTATTTGTGAACCTTTTTGTGAGATAGAAGATAAACAGGCTGTTTAATGCGTGACATGTGGTATTGAAGACATGAAAACCGAAGACATGAGGACCTATAACCCAGTTGAGGGTATATGTAAGTTTGAGTAGTTGCCTTATACCACTTCCTGCATCCTGCCACCATGCCCCAAATGAATGGACACGGGGGTTGAACACAATGACATTATAGTCATCGAACTGAAAATCACCCCACAGGGAATTGGCATAGGCTATAAATACAGCGGCGACAATAGCAATAGGCGTAAGCCTGTTATATATCCTCATTTTGTGGATGAGAAAAGGGAAACCCCTTCTCTAAGAATCTATTTACCTCTTAGATATTCATCCACCCTTCTATATGTCCTTGTGAACTCATCCTCATCCTGCCGTGCTGGTGTTGTTTGTTGCGGAGGTGAAGACGGAGGCTGGAACTGCTGGACTGGCTGTTCAGGTGGTGGCTGCATAGAAACTGGTGGGGATGTGTATTGTCTACCGTATGGCTGGGCTGTATATGACCTGCCATATGGTTGCGTGGTTTGTCCATATGGCTGTGATGTATAAGCCCTGCCTGTATCACTACCCATAGATGTGCCCTCTATTGTTATTGTCTCAAAGTTTTGGGCAAATCTCTCCCCTGTCC
>JAOAHW010000072.1 GCA_026415015.1 Syntrophorhabdaceae bacterium | reverse complement strand
AGGATGGGAGACAATGTAGTATGGCAGGTAGATAATATAGATGACTACAGGCACTATGTGGCCCCTTTTATCCAGAGGAGGTTAGCGGACAAACAAAGGGTTGTCTATATGAGGTTTGCAGACCATGAACCTCTATTGCCGTTACAAGGAGGTATCAAGGTCTACACCATTGATGCAAAAAGCGGTTTTGAGCATTTTACATCAGAGGTATACAGGATAGTCTCCCATGAGGGAAGGGATGTTTTTTATGTATTTGATTGCCTGTCATCTCTTTTATCTGCCTGGGCAAACGACTTGATGATAGGCAATTTCTTTGTGATTATGTGTCCCTATCTATTTGAGCTAAATACCATTGCATATTTTTCTATATTGAGGGGCCATCATTCTTTTAAGACAATCGCCCGTATAAGAGAGACTACCCAGTTGCTCCTTGAGGTATACAATCATGAAGGGAGCTACTATATCCATCCTTTAAAGGTGTGGAACAGATATTCGCCCACTATGTTTTTACCCCACCTTGAAGAGAATGGCGATTTTATACCCATTATAAACAGTATTGATGCAACCCAGCTTTTTTCAGACATATCAGAGAGAGAGGCAAAAAGTGCAAAAAGACACCTTGATTATTGGGATAGGCTCTTTTTAAAGGCAGAGGATATCTTAAAACAGACATCAGACCCAGAGGAACATAGGGGAATGATCGATGAACTCTGCCGTATTATGATAGCAAGAGAGGGCAGGATGCTTGCCCTTGCCAAAGAAAACTTTTCCCTTGAGGATCTTTTAAACATAAAATCCAGACTCATTGGGACAGGATATATAGGCGGCAAGACAGTAGGTATGCTACTGGCAAGGAAGATCCTTGAAAAGGATAGGATGCTTAACTGGAATAACTACCTTGAACACCATGATTCATTCTATGTGGGCTCTGATATCTTCTATACATTCATAGTGCAGAATGGCCTGTGGAAGTTAAGGATGGAGCAGAAGACAAAAGAAGGTTATTTTGAGGTAGCCAAGAAATTAAAGGAGGGGATGTTAAACGGTACATTCCCGGAAGAGATAAAAGAGCAATTTCAGCAGGTCATAGAATATTTTGGCCAATCGCCTATAATCATCCGCTCCAGTAGCCTTCTTGAAGATGCCTTTGGAAATGCCTTTGCTGGAAAATACGAGAGTGTCTTTTCAGTAAATCAGGGCTCCCCTGATGAGAGATATAAAAGGTTTGTAGAATCAGTAAGACAGGTATACGCAAGCACAATGAATGAGGATGCCCTGACATACCGTCTTCAGAGGGGCCTTGATGAGCTCGATGAGCAGATGGCCCTTCTTGTTCAAAGGGTATCGGGGACTCATAGAAAATATTATTTCTTCCCTGACCTTGCCGGCGTGGGTATATCATACAATACCTTTGTATGGAGACAGGGGATGGACCCGAGGGCAGGGATGCTGAGGCTTGTCATGGGTCTCGGCACAAGGGCAGTAAACAGGGTGGAAGATGACTATCCGAGGATCATAGCCCTCGATAACCCCGTATCTAATCCCCATGCAGACATGGACGACAAAAGGAGGTTCTCACAACATTTCATAGATGTGCTGAATATAAAGGATAATAAGATGGAGACCGTGTCTTTTCTCGACAATGTGGATGAAGGGATTAAAATAAGGCTTGATCTATTTGGTGTCCCCTGTCTCTTATACACATCTCCGAGCCCACGAGACCAGAGAGGATCCGGGAATTAGGGAAAAAAGACAAGGAGATATGGATATTGACATTTGATAACCTTTTGACCAAGACATCTTTTCCAGGGGTTATGCATAGGATGATGAAGAAGCTGGAAGAGATATACAATTATCCTGTGGAGATAGAGTTTACTGTGAATTTTACCCGTTATAATGAATACAAGATAAACCTTCTCCAGTGTAGACCCCTCCAGACAAAAGGGATTGCAAAGAGGGTTGAGATACCCAGGGAGGTCAAGAGGGAGTCTATACTCTTTCAAACAGAAGGACACTTTATGGGTGGCAATATATCAAGGACAATAAAGCAGATTATATATGTAAACCCTTTGAAATACAGCAGGTTGTCGTTGTCTGACAAATATAATATTGCCCGTTTTATAGGCAGACTCAATAAACTAATAAAGAATAGGGAGGCTATGCCTGTATTACTGTTAGGTCCAGGGAGATGGGGGACAACAACGCCTTCCCTTGGTGTACCTGTGAGGTTCTCTGAGATAAATAATTTTACTGCCATAGGTGAGATAGCATATATTCACGGAAACCTTTTGCCAGAGCTATCATATGGGACACATTTCTTTCAGGACTTAGTGGAGACAGACATATTTTACCTGGCCCTTTTTCCTGATAACCCTGGTGTCTTCCTTAATATGGAACTCCTTGAGGGCTTTGAAAATATAATAGGAAATCTTATGGAAGAAGGGGAAAGATACAGTGAGGTCCTTAAGGTTTATGATACTTCCTCTTTTGAGCTAAGGCTCATGGCAGATATACTCTCGCAGAGGCTTATGTGCTTTATTGAAAAATAAATGAACCAACACCATCATTGAAACTCTGGAGTCTTGAATATTCATACAGTGTTGACATGGCCATACTATC
>JAOAHW010000057.1 GCA_026415015.1 Syntrophorhabdaceae bacterium | reverse complement strand
AGATGTGTATAAGAGACAGGTATTATACTCCCTGCAGATGCAGCCCTTGCCCCAGAAGGATATACATATACAATAACAGGGACCTTTGAATCCATTATAGCCTTGACTATCTCCCTCATGGAGGTATCAAGTCCCCCTGGGGTATCAATAAGACATATCAATGCCTCAGCATTTTCTCTTTCACTTTTAGAGATTGATTCGGATATAAAATTTGCAACAGGGGGATTAATTGCACCACTTATAGTGATTATATTGATATGCCCATCCTTGTCTTTATCCCTGTCTCGGGCAGGTTTTTTTACCTCATCTGCCCAGACATAACCTATAAAGATCAGGCACAATAGACATAAAAAGACTCGTGACAGATAATTTTTCATTTAATAGAAAACTTCTCTTTTAATCTTTTTTCAACTATCGGGGGTACAAAGTCTGCAACACACCCGCCGAAACCTGCCACTTCTTTTATGGTCCTCGAGCTTATAAAAAAATAGTCTTTGCTGGTCATCATAAAGATTGTATCCATATCCTTGTTTAGATTTCTATTCATAGATGCCATCTGAAACTCGTATTCAAAATCGCTCATAGCCCTTAGTCCCCTTATGACAAACCTTGCATTTACCTTTTTTACGTAATCCACAAGGAGGCCTTCAAAGCTATCGACTATAACATTTTCATTTCCATTCACAGACTCCCTTATAAGCTCTTTTCTCTCCTCAACACTAAAAAGTGCCCTTTTTTCAATATTATGTGCTACAGCCACTATCACAACATCAACAAGTTCAAGCCCCCTCATTAATATATCAAGGTGGCCATTGGTAATAGGGTCAAAAGAACCAGGATATACTGCTATTCTCTGTCTCATACATCCACTCCTTTAAACCATTCGTAGAATTATAAAAACCCTTCCCTAAAAAGAGAAACAACTGTATCACCATATTGTTTTTTTTTCATCAGGCTCCAGCCCTCTGCCTCAATAAAATTTATATCCTCCCTTTTTGAGGTCTCTATCACAAAACATGTATCTCTGTTATAGATAGCATAACTTCTCAAAAGCCTCATGGTATCTCCCGCAAAACCCTTTTCATATGGAGGGTCAATAAATATTATATCAAAGAGACGGTCTGTTTTATATAGCAAAGGTATTGCATCTTTCACATCCATATTCATAATACTGCATCTGGTATCTAAATTGAGAATTTTTATATTCTCATTGAGTCTATTTGCTATTTTTTTATCTATCTCCACCATTACAGCATTGAGAGCACCCCTGCTTAAAGACTCTATAGCCAGTATGCCTGAGCCAGCATAGAGGTCAAGGATCTTTTTATCTGTAACATCCTTAAGAAGATTGAATATAGATTCTCTCACCTTGGAGGATGTATATCGTGCATCAGCCTCCTCGTGGAGTTGAATATACCTGCCTTTCATTATCCCGCCTGTTATCTTTAATCTGTCCATGTCTTTGAGTCAATGAGAAAACAACAACTCGCCAACCTTTTTTATCTTTTCTGTGCCCTTAATCTCATCTGCTGAGAGATATAGAGTCACCATATTTATATCTCTGTATTTACTTTTAAGCATATCCATATAATATTCCTGCATATTTTTTCTCTTTATGTGAAATTCACAGTCTCCATCCTTAACTACATGGTTTATTATTATATTCTCAACAAAGAGATTATTTTCTTTGAACTCCTTAATAACCCTGTCTGTAAGTTTAACACCTAATGCCTCAGGTATGGTTACAATGATATATTTTGTAATGTCTCTGTCCCTTATAAAATGGACAATCTTCTCTGATAGGGACTCCCAGCTACTTATAATCTCAAGGAGGGTTCTCTTTGACCCCCTTAACCTCACCGCATCCTTTATCTTTTCAAAATAGTCATATATACCCATGTAAAATTTAGTTGCTGCCTCCATGTGCTTTAGAAATAGGTGGGGTAATTGAAGAAGTCTAAGGGTATGACCAGCAGGTGCTGTATCCCAGACAACTAAATCGTATTTACCTCCCTCAACAAGTTCAATGATGAAGTTAAGCATGTATTCTTCTTCTATACCTGGGGCAGTCCCTACATAATCAACAAAATCATAATCTACCTTTGCAAATGAAGATATGACCTCATATATCTCTGGTCCAAATCTCTCCTTCCATCTTGCAAGGACAATATCAGATGATATTTCCAGTCCATAGAGCTCATATTCGCTGGTTATCCTTTTCTCTCTGTCACCTATGGTTATCTCAAATATATCAGAAAGGGATGGTGTAGGGTCGCTGGATATTAACAGGACCTTTTTACCATCCATTGCAAATTTTAAGGCAATGGAAGAGGCACAGGTTGTCTTCCCCACGCCTCCTTTTCCACCTATCATTAAGAGTTTTAAATCCGAATCTGTAAGATTAATAAGCCCCATCTTTTTTAGCCTTTATTTTGAAGGTTAATTGAATAGATACTGCCTTTCTATAGTTTATGGTGTCTCAACTCATTAATGTTGAATATTGATTTAAAGATGTAACCCTTTGATTCTATTGCCTCTTTACCGCCTTCGAGCCTGTCAAGGATGGCAATCAAAGCCTTTACATTGTAACCCTCATTCTGGGCAATCTCTATGGCCCGTATGGAAGAGCCACCAGTGGTCACAACATCCTCGAGTATAACTACATCCATGCCTGCAGTAAGATTTTTTGCACCTTCAATCCAAAGGTTTCTTCCATGTCCCTTGGGCTCTTTTCTAATAAAAAAACCTGCAAGGTTGTCCTGTCTGCTTCGGGCATACAATACCACAGAACACACCAGAGGGTCTGCGCCTACACTGACACCACCCACTGCCTGTATGTTTGGTATTTCTCTCACCATCTTATACATTATTCGCCCTGTGAGATACATACCCTCAGGGTTCAATGTAGTCTCTCTGGCATCAATATAAAAAGAACTCTTCTTTCCACTTTTTAGAATGAATTCTCCTTCTTCATAAGACAATTTTCTTAATATGGTAAGTAATCTATCTCTATCATTATCTGCATCTGGCTGTCCTACAGACTTAAATCTCTCTATCTCCTTTGTAAAATAACCAATCATCTCATCATCAATGAGATAGAAATTAACCTCTTTTAAGGATGTTGCCCTGTTTTTTATAAAACTGACTGTCTCTCCCACTATAATCTCAGCACATCTGTCTTTTGGAAACCCGAATATACCTGCGCTTATTGCAGGCATAGATAAGGACTTAAATCCTTTTTCATCGGCAAGGACAAGGGTGCTTATCACAGCACGTCTAAGCTTATTCTCTTCATCGCCCTCGCCCCATCGAGGTCCTACAGTATGGATGACATATCTTGCCTTTAGTTTACCTCCTGAGGTTATAACAGCATTGCCTACAGGGCAGAATCCAATTCGGTTACTCTCCTCTTGGATAATCATGCCACCTTTCCTGACAATTGCACCTGCTACACCACCGCCGTGCTGGAGATAAGAGTTTGCAGCATTAACAATGGCATCTACATCACTCTCTGTCAAATCGCCTTTTATAATCCTTATTATAGTGTCTTTAACAGTTATCTCTTTTATCTTTTCCATTTTTTCTCCTGATTAGGTTGGAATTATAGATGTATTGTAATACAAAATCAATAGAATGAAAATCAAAAAAAAGACCTTCTATCTCAGCTTCACAAGATGCAACAGGGCTTTTAAGGGCTTTTATCTATTAATTATTCTTTTTACTAAAGGGTCATCCTCAAGGACATCAACACTTATTGTTTTTTTTGTGTTTATGCCAAAAAAATTATATATCCCCACGATGAGATAATTTATCAATTCCCTTATGTTACTGCCTTCACCGGTTATGGATGCCTCACCTATCCAGACAGGGCTGATCTTACCCTCTCTTCTATAATCCTCACCTTCAACAAGCTTTAGAAAGAGCCATTTATCAGTAACAGTAGTTGCATAGGGTATATAGGTTGTTGAACTTGGTATCTGAATGGTTGAATATGATGTCCCTGTGGGGCTTGTCTTTGTAACTGTTGCTGTCCTACCTGGAGTATATACAGGCATGGTACTTGTTATAGTCCTCTCATGCCCTATACCATAACCATAGAGCATGTAGTACCTTGCATTATCTGGTTCTGTTACCTGGTAGCCTTTCAGCCTCAGCATATTATCCAATTTAAATATAACCTCTTTCTCAAGAAGGGGATTTTTTGCCTTTGTATCCTCAACAATATGTATCTTTGCGCCTGGCTCAATATCTAATGGCTTTGATGGATCTATATAGCCATTCACCCTCACTATATAAGACACTGCACACCCTTGTAATAGAATCATCATCAAAATCAATATAAACAATAAAAATCTTGCAGTGCTTTTTTCTCTTAGATTGTTGTTGAACCACCTGTATTTATTTATACCTTCAAACATTATGATGGACTTATATCATTTGATAATTAATAATGTCAACTATTTTGTCTCTCTTAACTTTAATGAAAGTGCTTATTTGTTAAAAAAATATATACAGTTATTTTACATCATGGTATTATCATACTCAAGATCATAAGAATATAAAAATACTTAATCTGTTATTATGCCTGGTTTCAATCTATATCTAAGCAACCGTTTGGAGAAGCTTGTTGACAGGCTTGCACTTATTGTTGATAAGCCATTATCCTCCCCTTTTAAAAAAGAGGTAATATTAGTCCAGAGCAAAGGCATGGAGAGATGGCTATCCATGGAGCTTGCAAAAAGATTCGGTATATGGGCAAACTGCAGGTTTCCATTTCCTGATAACTTTGTCTGGGAGGTCTTCAATGCTGTACTCAGGAAAATCCCTGACTTAATCATCTTCAGCCCGCAGGTCATGGCATGGCGTATCATGGATATCTTGCCTGATTTTATAGACAGGCCTGAATTCAGCCATATAAAGAGATATATAGGAGAAGATGGAAACCATCTAAAGGCCTTTCAGCTTTCAGAACGTATAGCTGATGTATTTGACCGATATACTGTCTATAGGCCTGAGATGATTATCCAATGGGGCAGGCAAAAACCTTTGGACTGGCAGCAGGTCTTATGGAATAGGTTAATAGAAGGGTTTGAGGGCAAAAACAGGGCATACATGCTCTACAGGTTTTTAGAGGTTATCCAAAGGGTCTCGAAAGATACAACAGATACAAGTAGATATCTCCAGATCCCTGATGACCTTCCTGAGAGGTTATCAATATTCGGTATATCAGCACTTCCTGACTATCACCTTCAGGTAATCAAGGCAATATCCCGTTGGATAGATGTCCATTTTTTCTTTTTGAGCCCAACCTGTGAATTTTGGGGTGATATAGTCCCTGAAAAAAAGACAGCAAAGATAGCACAATCTGATCTCCATTATGAAATCGGGAATCCTCTACTTGCATCTATGGGGAGGATGGGCAGGGATTTCTTCAATGTTATTATAGAGGATTCTACAGAATACGAACTATTTGACGAACCAGGAGAGGGTAACCTCCTCACAACAATACAATCAGACAT
>JAOAHW010000036.1 GCA_026415015.1 Syntrophorhabdaceae bacterium | reverse complement strand
AGATGTGTATAAGAGACAGGTATATGTCGTCCTTAAGGCGCCTTTCAGGCCTTGACATAGATATCCTATGTCAAGGCCACCATTTTGTCTTTACTGGAGATGATGTGAAAAATCACCTCTCCCAATCCTTAGAATCTGCAGAGCGCTTCAGGGATGATGTATTTAAGTATCTGAAGGCTGAAAGAGGCTCAGTAGACCGGGTGGTTGAAATAGTAAAGGCCAAAGAGTATGATACAAACCCTGGGCCAAAACAGCCTGAAAAGGCATATCTAATAAATCTCAGAACAAGGATAGCCCATCTTGCTGAGAGGCTTACAGCAGTATAGACTTGGGTCCAACTAACAAGTCTGGAATAATAGCCTTTGCGATGTGTTAAAGAGACTTTGAAGGGTTTTTAGTATAAAATTGGAATATCTTAACTGAGTCATATGAAAACTACTAATCCTTGAGATTCTGTTTAAAAATTTAATAAAATTGTTGACATACCATAGATAATAGTTGTTATATATAGCCTACATGTGAAAAATTTAATTAATCAAATCAGGAGGGATGATATGGAAATAAAGACAGTCGGGGTATTAGGAGCCGGTGTTATGGGTAATGGTATTGCCCAGGTAGCTGCAATGGCAGGTTATAATGTTATTATGAGGGATATTGAGGACAGGTTTGTAGAGGGTGGTCTAAAGAATATAGATAAATTTCTCTCAAAGACAGTAGAAAAAGGAAAGATGACAGCAGAGCAGAAAAGCGCCATTATGGGCAGGATAAAAGGCACAACTGATATGAGCGCAATGAAGGATGCAGACTTTGTGGTAGAGGTGGTGGTTGAGGTTATGGATGTAAAGAAAAAGGTTTTTGCAGAACTCGACGAGATAACAAGAAAGGATGTTATACTCTCATCTAATACCTCGTCTATGTCTTTAACGGAGATAGCAACAGCAACCAAGAGACCCGATAAGGTTGTGGGTATGCACTTCTTCAACCCTGTTCCTCTCATGAAGCTTGTTGAGGTTATAAGGGGTATGCAGACAAGCGACGAGACAGTGGCAGTAACTATGGACCTGAGCAGGAAATTTGGTAAAGAACCAGTAGAAGTTAGGGTTGATATCCCTGGTTTTCTTGTAAATAGGCTTATGGTCCCCCACTTTATCGAGGCAATCAAACTCTATGAACAGGGTATTGCATCTAAAGAGGATATAGATAAGGCTGCAAAACTTGGTCTCAACTATCCCATGGGTCCTTTTGAACTTATGGACCTCACTGGCCTTGATATCAACCTCCATGT
Source organism: Syntrophorhabdaceae bacterium (assembly GCA_026415015.1). Classification (GTDB taxonomy): domain Bacteria; phylum Desulfobacterota; class Syntrophorhabdia; order Syntrophorhabdales; family Syntrophorhabdaceae; genus DTOV01. Next base: position 1,762 of record JAOAHW010000036.1, on the reverse strand, counting down.
TCAGCAGTATTTCTATGATAATCTGCCAAAGGAATTAAAATGGGATCCACCCCTTACACTGAAAAACCTCGTTAAGGCAGGCATCCTTGGGAGAAAATCAGGTAAAGGCTGGTATGACTACAGTAAGTAAAATAGACTTTAGGAGGCTCAGATGGGCTATGAGACATTGATTTTAGAAAAACAGGCACCTGTTGGCATAATAAAACTCAACAGACCGCCAGTAAATCCATTGAGCGTCAAATCCTATCTCGAACTCTATGATGCCATATGTGAATTTGAAAAGGATGAGGAGGTAGGGGCAATTATAATAACAGGAAACGGTGAGAAGGCCTTTGCAGCAGGCCTTGATGTCAAGGATGTCATGGGAAAGTCTGCAGTGGAGACCCTTGATTTCCTATGGACTGCCCCACGAAGGACATTTGACAAGCTAACAGGCATTGAGAAACCTACCATAGCAGCCATGTTTGGCCTTGCCCTTGGAGGCGGTTGTGAGGTTGCCCTATGCTGTGATTTAAGGATAGCATCAGAGGATACTATAATAGGGCTACCAGAGATAAACCTGGGTATCATGCCTGGTTCAGGGGCAACACAGAGATTGCCCAGGCTTGTGGGGGTAACAAAGGCAAAAGAGATGCTCTTCACAGGAGACAATATAAATGCCCAGGAGGCATATAGGATTGGTCTTGTGAACAAGGTTGTCCCCAAGGATAAATTGATGGAAGAGGCCATGGCAATGGCAAAGAAACTTGCTTCAAAACCAAGGGCAGCTTTAGGCCTGATAAAAAGATGTGTGGATAATGGTCTAAATATGGACCTTCCATCAGGTCTTACACTTGAGATGGACTGCTTTTCCATTGCCTTTACGTCAGAGGATGGAAGAGAAGGCATAAATGCCTTTGTGGAAAAGAGAAAACCAGTTTACAAGGGAAAATAGGATAAGATGTCTGTAAGGAAACAGGCTTAAAAATAGCTGAAAGCTGTAATTAACAACTATAAGGAGGAGTTATGGCAAGAAATGCAGTAATACTGGCAGGTGGCCAGTGCAAATGGGGCGTCAGAGAGGCTCATCTTGTTGACCTCTTTCAGGAGGCTGCAAAGGCATGTCTCGATGGTGTCCGTAGAGTAAAACCAAAGGATATTGACGGTTTAATTGTGGCAACATCCTATGCAGGTAGATGTTCATTCCAGGTAAATACAGCACCTGTTATAGCCGAGCGATGCGGGCTTAAACCCACCTCTATCTGCACAAGGTGTGATACACTATGTGCTGGTGGGTCAACAGGTATTATTCTTGCAGTTGGTCTTGTACAGTCAGGTGCAGCAGATATAGTCATGGTTGCAGGCGGAGAAAAACTCTATACACCCCAGAAATGGGAGGTCTTTTACAGCGAACTTGCATCCGTTGACCACGATTGGGATGGTGCCCAGGGTATGGGTCTACCTCCACCATTTTTCGCCCTTACTGCCCAGGAACATATGATGCACTACGGGACAAAGAAAGAGCAGCTTGCTGCAGTATCAGTAGCCAACTATAACTATGCTGCAGATAACCCTGTGGCACAGATGCAGAAGAGACTAACCCTTGCAGAGGCCATGAGTGCCCCTGTTGTTGTCCCGCCTCTAACACTTTATGACTGCTGTCCTATTACAGACGGTGCAGCAGCATGTATTATAACAACCGATGAGATTGCAAAAAAATTTACAGATAGACCCCTTGTATACATAAGAGGTACAGCCCAGGGACTGTCTCTTATACACATCT
>JAOAHW010000030.1 GCA_026415015.1 Syntrophorhabdaceae bacterium | reverse complement strand
GCTATCCCTTGGCTGTGCCTCACTGGCTGCTATCTCTCCTATCTCATCAAAGAGTTCAGGTGATACTATCTTTCCTTTTATTGTCTCCTCTGCCTTTTTTGCCCTCATAGGGCGGGGTGCTACAACACCCATGGCAATCCTTGCCTCCTCACACCTTAATCCTTCGTCTTTTAATCGGGCAAGGATATTGGACATACTGTCTATGGTGCAAAAAATGTCCCTGCAGCGGATCTCCTTTTCTTCATCTAAGGATATGGTTATCCTTGTGGCAACACCCAGTATTGGCAGGTCCATTGCCTCTCTCCTTGTATGCTTTATATAGGCAGAACCTGTGTTTTCTTTAAATCTGGGCATAACAAAATCCTTGAGGATTTCTCCTCTTGCAAGTATTGTCTTCCCTGGACCCACAAAAAATTCATCAAGATCTATCTCTCTTGAACCGTTTTGTCCTGTTATAACTGCCTTGGCATCAAGGACAAGTAGGGGACAGGCAGTATCTGCTGATGGTGCTGCATTACATATATTTCCACCTATTGTTGCCACATTTCTTATCTGTCTTGAGCCAAGACGGCATGTGGCATCTGTAAGGGCTGAGTAGTATTTTTTTATAAACTCGTTTTTGTCAATGTCATTATGGGTTACACAACCACCTATCCTCAACCCATCTGTTGTATCTATCCTGTTTAATTCCTTGATATTCCTCAAAGATACCAGATGCTTAGGTGTTATCTTTTTCTGCCTTAAAAGCACCATTACATCTGTACCGCCAGCGATAAATTTTGCATTCTCAAGGCTGGCCATGAGATTTATCGCCTCTTCCACTGTCGTTGGTTTATAGTATTCAAACCCTATCACAAAAACCTCCTTTCTTTTTTCACTCTCTATTATCAAAGACCCTCTTTGTCTTTCTCTCAGAGCGTGGCAATGAACCATAGTCTTCAACCTCTACATCGCAGCTAACAAGTATCTGTTTTTTCACCTCATGTTCTATGGTCTTTCTTATATGTTTATCCAGGTCATGGGATGGTGTAAGACCCTGTGCTCTCTCTACCTTTATGGTCATGTGGTCTTTACCGCTCTTCTCCTTTCTGTAAAGTATTATCTGGTATTCACTACCCACCTCCTTAATATTGGATAATATCTGGTCAATATGACTTGGATAGATATTGACTGCCCTGAATATGAACATATCATCTGAGCGTCCCAGGATCCTGTCATGCCTTGGCATGACGCTTCCACAGGGGCACTCGCCAGGCATGAGCCTTGTGAGGTCCCTTGTCCTGTATCTGATTAGCGGTGCAGCCTCTTTCCTTAAGGTAGTCACCACCATCTCCCCCACCTCTCCCTCAGAGACAGGCTCTAAGGTCTCAGGATTCAAGAGCTCAAGTATATAATAGTCTGCCCAGTAGTGGATACCTGTGTGATAGCGGCAGTCAAGGCCTGTGCCAGGGCCGTATAGCTCGGTCATGCCAGGTATATCAAAGAGCTGGTCATAGGCAACACCAGAAAGTTCAGATATCCTCTTTCTCATGGCATCACTTGAACGCTCAGAACCGAATATCATTTTCTTTAATGCAATCTTTCCCCTTAGATTCCTCTTTTCTATCTCCTCAGACATGAGAAGACCCATAGAGGCAGTGCATGTCATAACTGTCGTGCCGAAGTCCTCAAGGAACTGGCACTGCATATCTGTGTTACCTGGGCCTATGGGGATTGACATGGCTCCAAAACGCTCACATCCATTCTGAAAGCCCCATCCTGCTGTCCAAACACCATATCCCACCGCAATCTGGACCCTGTCTTCAACAGTACAGTCTGCATAGGAATAACATCGAGCAAACATATTTGCCCAGTCATCTACATCCTTGGCAGTATAGCATAGGACCTTTCTCTTGCCTGTTGTCCCGCTTGAGGCATGGATACGGATAACCTTTTCCATAGGGACGCTCAAAAGTGGGAAGGGATAACCTTCCTGGAGGTCCTTGCTGGTTGTAAAAGGCAGTTTTCTTATGTCATCGAGGGTCTTTATATCCTTTGGTTTTACACCTGCCTCATCAAATTTTTTCCTGTAGGTGTCAGAGCCATTGTAGGCATGATTAACAGTCCACTTAAGTCCCTCAAGCTGGAGCGCTTTTAATTCTTTTTCATTTTTTACAGTTGCGTCAAATGGTCTTCCCATATGAGATATCCTCCTCCCTCCTCTATTAATGTTAGTTGAACAGCTCAAGATAAAGGCTGTTCAACCCTTCTCCCTTAATTTTTTTGTCTCCCCCCAGTCTATCTCTTTTGTATCAGGGTTTATGACAACGCCATAATCAAGTTTTGCACTCTCAATGCTCACATAGCCCTCTATAACATCATTTAATACCATCTCAGGGT
>JAOAHW010000009.1 GCA_026415015.1 Syntrophorhabdaceae bacterium | reverse complement strand
CCAAGAGGTCTGTGTGGCAACATCAAACAGAAACTTCCTTGGCAGAATGGGTAATCCTCAATCGCAGATAATCCTTGCATCTCCAGCAACAGCTGCAGCCAGCGCACTGACTGGTAGACTTACAGACTCCAGGGAGGTTTTGAATGATAATTAAAGGTAGTTCATGGCGCTTTGGGGATAATATCTCAACAGACCACATAATCCCAGGTCGTTTCTATCACTTAAGGTCAAACCTTGAGGAGCTGAAAAAACATGTGTTCGATGATATAGCCCCAGGTTTCTATAATAGGATAAAAAAGGGTGACATAATTGTCGCAGGGAATAACTTTGGACTTGGCTCAAGCAGGGAACATGCACCGCTTATAATAAAGATGGCAGGGATTGAGGCCATAGTGGCAAACTCCTTTGCCCGCATATTTTACAGAAATGCCATAAATGTAGGTCTTGCAGCCATAATATGTAATATGGATGATACAGATGAAGGAGATGTCCTGGAGATAAAGGTAGATGAGGGTCTATTATACAATGTTACAAAGGGTATAGAAAAGAGGTTTTCACCACTGCCGCCTATTATGATGGATATCTTAAAGGAGCAGGGACTTGACAGTTATATAAAAAAACATGGGGGATTTAAGGTTTGATGGAATATATACACATACCATACATAGAGGGTGATGGGTCGGGTGATGATATATGGAATGCCTCAAAGGGTGTCTTTGAGGAGGCGGTAAGGAAGGCATATAAAGGCGAAAAGTCTATAAAATGGATACACCTTCTCGCAGGACAGAAGGCCCTAAATAAGGAAGGTAAGCTCTTACCTGATGAGACCCTCGAGACAGTAAAAAAACACAGGGTTGCTATAAAAGGCCCCCTCACAACACCTGTAGGCGGCGGATTCAGGAGTGTTAATGTCTATCTCAGGCAGGTCTTTGACCTATATGTATCCATGAGGCCTGTGAGATATTTTCATGGGTTACCAAGCCCCCTTAAGATGCCTGAAAAGGTTGATTTTATTATCTTCAGGGAGAATACAGAGGATCTGTATAAAGGTATTGAATGGGAGGCAGGGACAGAAGAGGCCTTAAGTTTTATAGGGTTTCTAAAGGATAAGATGGGGGTAGCAATCTCAGAGGATTCAGGGGTAGGTGTAAAACCCATAAGCAAAGGAAGGACTGCGAGATTTACCAGATGGGTTATAGACTATGCCATTAAAAATAAGAGAAAGGCCATCACTGTAGTCCACAAAGGCAATATAATGAAATATACAGAGGGTGCCTTTATGAAGTGGGCCTATGATGTGGCAAAGGGATACCCTGAGCATATCATATTCGATAAATCTGATACAGAAGATGAGACGAAGATCCTCTTCAACGATAGGATAGCAGATAATATGTTCATGCAGGTAATATTAAGGCCTGAGGATTACGACCTCCTCTTATGCCCCAATCTAAATGGCGATTATCTCTCTGACGCATGTGCTGCATTGATTGGTGGCCTTGGTGTTGCCCCTGGTGCAAACATAGGGGATGATGTAGCCATATTTGAACCAACCCACGGGAGTGCGCCGAAATACGCAGGAAAGGATGTTATAAACCCCGTCTCTTTTATGCTCTCCGGTGCCATGATGTTCAGACACATGGGGCTATTTGATGCATCAAGCCTTATAGAAAATGCCATAGAGGAGACAGTTCAGGATAAAATTGTGACTTATGACCTGGCAAGACATTTAGAAGGGGTAATACCTGTGAGATGCTCTGTATTCGGAGAAGAGGTGGTAAAGAGAATAGAAAAAAATATGCCCAATTAAAAACATAGCATAAAAGGTGAAATATGTTTGAAGAGATAAAACAAAAGATAGAAAATCTAACAGAGAGGATAAATTCATTAAGAGGTTATCTTTGACCTGCCTTCCATTCAGGAAAAAATAGAATCACTGGACAAGGAGATAGCAAAAGAAACATTATGGGAAGACCAGGAAAAGGCCCAGTCCATATTGAGACAGCGGTCCCGTCTCAATGAAGAGTTAGAGGAGTGGAAAAAAAGGGAAAAAGACCTTGAGGAGATAGAGATATTATGGGAGATAACAAGGTCTACTGAAGACCCTGAGGATATAAAGGAACTTACAAAGAGGATAGAGACCCTTGACAGACTCATAGATAGCTATGAGATAGAGAGGATGCTATCTGGTGAAAACGACAGTGAAAATGCCATTGTCTATATAAATTCAGGGGCTGGGGGAACAGAGGCCCAGGACTGGGCAGAGATGCTCCTGAGGATGTATCTCAAATGGGCGGAGAAAAAGGGATTTGAGACACAGATAGTAGATATACTCCCTGGTGAGGAGGCAGGTATAAAGAATGTGACCTTTATAATAAAGGGCAAGTATGCCTACGGGTATATGAAATGTGAATCAGGCATACACAGGCTTGTCCGTATATCCCCTTTTGATGCCAACAACAGGAGACACACCTCTTTTGCCTCTGTCTATGCCTATCCAGAGGTACCTGACAATATACAGATAGATGTAAAGGAAGAAGACCTGAGGATAGATACATTCAGATCCAGCGGGCCTGGGGGGCAGCATGTGAACAGGACAGAATCTGCCATAAGGATCACCCATATCCCTACAGGTATTGTTGTTCAGTGTCAGAATGAGAGGTCTCAGCATAAAAACAGGGCAATAGCCATTTCTATCTTAAAGGCACGACTGTATGAACTTGAAAAAAAGAAACAGGAGGAAAAGCTGAGCAGTCTGAACAAAGAAAAAAAGGATATTGCCTGGGGTAGTCAGATTCGCTCTTATGTCCTCCATCCATACAAACTAATAAAAGACCACAGGACAAAAACAGAGATACATAATGCAGAGGCAGTCCTTGATGGTTCTATAGATGAGTTTATCAAGGCATACCTTTTATTCTTGACTTTTCAACAAAAAATGGATTAATTAATAAGTTATGGAACTGTTTAGTGACAATAAAATAGATGAACTGGAAAAAAAGATTGAGATGCTCATTAAAAATTATAA